>CAZAHZ010000010.1:0-24595 GCA_964485055.1 uncultured Candidatus Cloacimonadota bacterium | reverse complement strand
CCCGGAAATAAATACCTTTAAACAGATTGTTGATAGATTGCTGCTTGTCAACCTGAGCAGCCAGCAATAGATCCCTGATGAGATCTACCCGGAGATTTTCCTTGATCTCTTCGGTAAAACTACGTTCCAGATCAATTCGCAATAATGAATAATCCATAATTCCTCCTGTGTGGATTTTTATTAATTCTACCTATCATTTGTCAATCCACTTTTCTACCTAACAGGCATTTTCTCGGATTCTGTTCTATAAATGAGAGATATTGTTTGACGTGCAATAAATTACATTTATATTAATTATATAAAGCACAGAGTGATGGATTCAAAAAATTTGATTAAAAATTAATATCAGGAATTCGCGACAAAGGAATCTGTCTGAATATTGCGACGCAAGTCATTCTACAGGCAATGATTAATGTCATGGATAAACTTGATAGAGGTGTATCATAATGGATAAAACGAAATCTACATCAAAAAAAGATATAAAAGAAACAGCGGGTAAATTTTCAAAATCATTTCCAATCGTGGGTATTGGTGCATCTGCTGGGGGACAGGATGAAAAAAGTTGATGAAGAGAAAGAAGGACTCTTAGATGAGATTGCTCATTTAAAAGAGAGAATTGCATCACTCCAGAAAACTGAGTCTAAAAGTAAAGAGATTGAAAAAACCTTGCAGGAAAGCGAAGAAAGATATAAGGTTATAATGCAAGGTGCAGCAAGCTGCATAGCAATCTATAAACCGGTAGATGACGGACAGAATTTCATTTTTGTTGATTTCAATCCGATGGCAGAGAAAGTAGAAAAAATATCAAAAGAAAAAGTGCTGGGTAAAAAAGTAACTGATGTATTCCCTGGAGTAAGTAAATTTGGATTGCTGGATGTTTTCCGGAATGTCTGGAAAACCGGAAAACAGGAGCATTTCCCTGTTTCATTCTATCAAGATGACCGACTTCAGGGTTTCCGGGAAAGTTATATCTATAAATTGTCATCAGGTGAAATTGTAGCTGTATATCAGGATCTCACTTCCCACAAACATGAAGAGGAATCGCTCCTGGAAAGTGAAGATAAATTCCGGGAACTGGCAGATTTATTACCGCAGGTTGTTTATGAAACTGATATCAATGGAATGCTTACTTTCGCTAACAGACAGGCTTTTGAGAATTTTGGTTACACCCGTGAAATGTTTACTAATGGCATAAATGTTATGCAAATTTTAATACCTGAAGACAGGGAAAGAGCAAAAGAAAATATTCTCAACATATTAAAAGGAAATAAGTTAGGAAGTAAAGAATATACTGCCCTTAAAGCAGATGGAACTGCCGTACCCGTAATAACATACTCAATTCCTATTATGAAAAATAATCAATATGTAGGCATAAGGGGAATATTAATTGATATCACAGAGCGGAAAAAAGCAGAAGATGATCTGCGTGAAAGTGAAAACAGGTATCGCAGGCTATTTAAAAATTCTCCGGTTCCGCTTTGGGAACTGGATTTTACCTGGATCATCAGATATTTCAAAGAATTAAAAGAAGCCGGCATCTATGATTTAGAAGAGTATTTTACCAAAAAACCAAGAGAAATAATCAAATGTGTAATTCTGATTAAGGTGAAAGATGTTAATGAGGAAGCAATCAATCTATTTAAGGCAGATTCTAAAGAGGAATTACTAATGTCATATAGAAAAATCTTTACTGAAGAAACAACTCCTGTGTTTATAAATTCACTCTTAAATATCATGCAAAGAAAACAAGCATTCGAATCTGAAGTAGGGCTTCAAACACTCAAACAGGAAAGATTAGTTTGCATATTAAAGTGGTCAGGGTTAGATAATCAAGTGATAATATCAACTCAGGATATCACCAAGCGTAAACAAGCTGATGAAGAATTGAAGAAGTATCAAGATCATCTGGAAGAGCTTGTCAAGGTGCGCACAGAAACACTTGAAAATCAGAAAGCTGATCTTTTAGGTTTGAATAAGGTCTTTGTGGGCAGAGAATTCCGCATCAAAGAACTCAGGGATGAAGTTACAGCTTTAAAATTGAAATACGAGAAACACTGGTAAATTCCTGTGTAGATAGAAGTGCTGTGTAATAGGACATATAGTACCTATAGGACTTATATAATTCTTTGGGAAAATCAGATTTCGATTCTAAAACAGGCACCATCGGAGGTATTTTTAACTGAAAGCTTGCCTTTCATATTATTTTCAATGATCAGCTTTGACATGTATAAGCCCAAACCAGTCCCCTTTTCGCGTGATTTGGTTGAGAAATAGGGATTGAATATTTTGGCTAGAATCTCTGGATCAATACCTCCGGCATTATCTTCAATGATCAAAACCGCGTGTTTTGAACGCTGAGAGATAAATGATTTGATTCGGATAGATGGACTTTTCACCTGATTTTCCTGCAAAGCATCTCTGGCATTGTTGATGATATTCATCACAACCTGACTGTAATAATTTGGAAAACCATGTGCAGTTATATCCTTCAGGTTCAAAGTTACATCAATATTGCTTTGCCTCAGCGAATGTTCTACAAAACGCAAGGTTGTCTGAACAATGTCTTTCACATTAAAATCTCCAGGAACTAAGTCAGGACGGAAGAAATCACGGAAGTCATTGATGGTATTACTCATAAATTCCACCAGATCAAGCATACTATGGCAGTTTTTAAAAAGGAAGTCCTGATCAAATTCATCAAATTCCCAGCCATCCATCAGGTTTTGGGTAATCAAACTAATGCCGTTGAGCGGTTGCCGCCACTGATGAGCGATGCAAGCCAGCATTTCTCCCATTGATGCCTGCCTGGATTGCAGCATCAGCATCTGGTCTTTCTGACGCATGATCTCCAATTGTTTGCTAAGTTTCTTTTGCAGATCAACATTAAGTGTTTTTAGTTTTCTTTTCTGACTCTGAATAAGTTTGTTTTTATTTTTCAGTTCAATATTACGTAAACGGAATATCTCATTTTCCTTTTCTTTTTCTTTGATCTCAAAATCCTTCTTGAGTTCAGTTATTTGTTTTAAAGTATCTTCTTGTGACATTTCGTGCACTGTTTCCGTAAATTTCCGATAATTTTCCAGTGCCTGCTTATAATCACCAGCTAGTTCATAATAATCAGTAGCGATTGCGTATAAGCTTTTCGCCAATGGTTTTGCACCTATTTCCTGAGAGATTATGATCCCTTCTTCAAAAGCAGCCAGTGATTGTGGCAGCCATTCTGCCTCTAAATATAATCGGGCAAGCGTAGAAAGACAGTGGCATATCCCCCATTTATCTTTAATCTCTCTTTTGATAGACAAAGCATTTTCTATCTGTGACAGAGCTTCCTCGTGCCGGTTTTTCTCGAGATAGCAATTGGCAATATTCAGATAGGAATTTGCCATAAGTTTTAAGTTGTTTTCCCGCTTAAAAATTGATAACGCTTGCTGCAAATATTCCTCTGCCTGTTTTAAATCACCCATCTTTAGATAGCAAATACCTATATTGTTGATGATATTGGCGGCATTGTGGCTGGTGATATCTTCCACGAGATCAAGTCCCTGTCGGTATGTTTCCACTGCAACCTGGAATTCATTCTCTATCCAGTAGATCATGCCAATATTATTATAAGCATTAAAAAGCAGTTTATTATCATTTAATTTTTCGCCAAGCTGTTTCAGATTAAGATATTCATCTAATGCCTGGGAATAGTCACCCTGATACCAGTGTATAGTTCCTTTATAATTGCTGATTTTGGCTGACTGCTGCAAGTTCTGATGATCGGCAGCAATTTTTTCTGCCGGCTTGAGTATTTCCCTTGCCTTTTGATAATTGCCTAAATGAGAATTCACCTCGGAAAGAAGCAAATAACATTTAAATTGATTATCAAAATCTTGAGTTTCTATATATTGAGCCAGCAACTTTTGAGCCTGCTGCTCAACTAATTCTGGAGCTTCCTGAATTTTACGGGCAAGTTTCTGAAACATATCTTCTTTTGACATAGGCTACCCCTTATAGAAATATTAATTTCTTAATTTAGATAAATTAGTCAAGTGATATACTAATAAATTAGGCAACAGAACTAACAAGACGAACTTTTTAAATATAATGTAAGAATTTTTACCACAGAGATACAGAGAACACAGAGAAATGTAATGTAAGATTTTTAGCCGCGAACAAACCGAACAAACCGAACAAGGTAATACAATGTAATGTGACCAGATGGTTTGTTTACGTATTTTCTTATCTTCGGTTTTACTTTCACTTCTCACGAATGTAATCAGCCATAGGCTGACAAGATGTAAGATTATTAACCGCGAAAGGCACGAAATTACGCGAAAGAATGTAATGTGAAGATGGGAATAAATCTCTTTGTGAATGTTTTTATCCTTTACAATGGTGGCGGCGATTTACAACCAGGCATCGATAATTTGTTTTTTTTGCGATAGGGGTAGGGGAGCTACCATAACTGACTTCCGTCCCTCAACACCGGCTACGCCGGTGTTAAGGGACGGAATGAGGGTGGCGAGTGCATTTTATTGCAGGTAGTCGAAATACGACAATCTGAGGCTATTAGGCTTCGCCGTAGGGCACCCCATTCGAGGTTCAATTTAATTTAATAACAATATTATTTATAATTAACCTAATATCAATTATTTATGATAAGTTTCAGGAAATATAACAGGGGGATGCCAGATTTCAAAAGAAAAGATATAAGTTGACGCTTTTAATTGTCACTTTAGTTTATGAATAAAGTGGTTAAAATTATAATACTCCAGGATATACTGGCAGAAAAAGAAGTAAATAAAGGAGCAGTAATCTCTTTCTCGCTTGCAGGAAGATATTAGTGAAAGAGCAAGAGCAGCGAAAAATTATGACTGATTATTCTGATATTTGTTAGATTGTATTGTTTTAAAAGAAATGGTGTAAATACTGCAAGATGGGGTTATTAGATGAAAAATGAACTAAGAGTTTTATTGCTGGAAGATAGTGAAAGTGATGCAGAACTGATTTTGCGAGAATTACACAAGAGCTGGGATATAGTATATAATAAGCGTGTTTATTCAGGAAATGATATGCGTGAATTGCTAATGAGTGAACAATGGGATATCATAGTATCGGATTATATCATGCCACAATTTACCGGAATGGATGCCTTAGAAATACTCAAGGAAAGCGGGTTAGATATACCATTTATCATGGTTTCAGGCATAATGGGTGAAGAAGTAGCTGTGGCAGTAATAAAAGCCGGAGCACGTGATTATATATTAAAAGACAATCTGCCTAGATTAGCACTGATAATAGAAAGAGAATTGGCAGAAAAAGAGATCAGGAACAGTCAAAAGCAGGAACAGATTATTAGAGACAGATTGTCCCGACACTTAGAAGCAGTATTTAATACAAAAAGTAATATAGCATTATACGAGCGAAAGAACAGGGAGCATTATTTCACTGATAATATCAAGCATCTAACAGGCTGGAGTTCGATTGAATTAGCTGAAGACAAGTCATTATTTGAGGATCAGGTACATTTTCTGGACAAGCCGATAATTAGGAAAAAATATCAAAAGTGGTCTCAGGAAGGCAAAAAGGGGACACTGTATCTATGGTATCGTATAACACATCGTGACGGCAGAATAATCTGGATAGAAGAGCAAATGCATCAACCATTAACTGATGATGGGAAAAGGATTACAACAGGGATATTGATTGATAACAGTGAATTGAAAACAACAGAGCGAGAACTGCGGGCTAAAGAAAAGAAAATCTACAGTTATATCGAGCATGCACCCTTAGGGGTATTTGTTACAGATAAGCAGGGTAGCTATATAGAAGTAAATCCGGCAGCTTGCGCTATCACCGGCTACACCACAGCAGAACTGCTATCAATGAAAATACCAGATTTACTTCCTCAGCAAGCCATTGCTACAGGAATAGAACATTTCCAAAGATTAGTAACCACAGGACATGCCGACGGAGAAAATCAGTTCAGGCATAAATCGGGTGAGATACGTTATTGGACAGTAAATGCTGTACGTCTTTCATCTACACGATTTTTGGGATATGTCCAGGATATCAGCGAGCGCAAACAGGCGGAGAAAAAGCTAATAAAAACAAAAGCCAAACTGGAAAGCACGCAAAGGAAAATGCTACAGATGGAAACAATGGCTGCCTTGGGAGAATTTGCCTCCGGCATTGCTCATGAGATCAGGAATCCCCTGGCAAATATATATTCTTCAGTTCAATACATTATGAAGAAATTTCAACCTGAAGCTAAAATGATAGTATTTTTGGAGCTGATCAACAGAAATTCAGAGAACGCAAATTTCATTATTAAAGAGCTTTTGGAATTTGCCAGACCACGTGAGCTTTTGCTTGAGCCAACTAATATCCTTAGTGTAATAGCTAATGTCTGTGAGCTTACAAGCGCAAAACGAATTGATAATAATGTGGAATTAGTAATAGATTACCCGGCAGAATTAGCTTTGATAGCAATTGATATTGAGCTGATGAAACGTGCTATTTTGAATATAATAATGAACGCAATTGAATCAATGAAAAATGGGGGAATACTCACTATCAAAGCAGAAACAGGCGGTGATATAATTGAGATTCATATTTCTGATACAGACGGGGGGATTTCTAAAGAAGATATTAGCAAAGTATTCACCCCTTTTTTTTCCAGAAAATCAACCGGAGTGGGTTTGGGACTTTCATTAACACATCGAATAATCGGGTCACATCTGGGCAATATAGAAGTGAAAAGTCAATACAATAAGGGAGCAACTTTTATCATACAACTTCCCATATACAAAGGTAATAAGTAATGAGAAAAGGTTTCGTTAATAAAATAGCAGAGGTGATAATTTTGGAAACAATACTGATAGTTGATGATGATAAAGACCTGCAGTTTAATTTAGCACATATTTTGCAGGATGAGGGATATAAAACCATCGGCGTAGAACGAGGAAGAAAGGTGATAGCTGAAATCAGCAGGATTTCTCCAGCGATAGTGCTTTTGGATATTAATCTTCCTGATATAAGTGGCATGGAGGTTTTGGAAAAGGTACAAAAAATGACACCTGCTTTTGATGGGCTCGTTATCATCCTAACTGCTTATGGAGATATGAAAGGAGCCATCAAAGCTATGAAACTTGGTGCCTATGATTATGTTACCAAACCCTTTGACAATGAGGGATTAGTGCTTACAATTGAAAAAGCTCTAAATACGCGGAGACTTTCCCGAGAAGTGATTAACTTGAGAAAAATAATTGCTGATGAAAAAGTTATGGGCGAATCTCCACAGATAACCGAAGTGCTCAATCGTGTGGATATCATTGCGGCGACCAATATGAGTGTGATCATTCAGGGAGCAAGTGGCACCGGCAAAGAAGTATTTGCAAAACTGATTCATCAAAGAAGTCTGCGTGCCGATAAACCATTTATTCCCATTGATTGCGGAGCTATTCCTGATGCACTATTTGAGAGTGAACTATTTGGCTATGAAAAGGGAGCATTTACCGGAGCGGTTGGGACTCGCAAGGGGAAATTTGTGCTGGCGGACAAAGGGACGCTATTACTGGATGAGATCACTAATCTGCCGAAAAGCGCCCAGGCAAAATTTCTGCGAGCACTTGAAGAGAGGACAGTTCATCCATTAGGCGGAAATAAAAGCATTCCCTTTGATGTGAGAATAATAGCCAATACTAACGTTGACATCGGTCAGGCAGTGTATGAAGGGAAATTTAGAGAAGACCTTTATCAGAGGTTAAACGAATTTAAGCTTATACTGCCATTATTAGGAGAAAGAATAGATGACATTCCTGTTTTGGCAAATAGCTTTCTGGAAAATGCCAATGTAGAACTACATAAAACCATCGCCGGTTTCACAACAGCAGCTATGAAAAAACTTCTTGCCTATTCCTGGCCCGGAAATGTGCGGGAATTAAGAAATGTGATTAAAAGAGCAGTGCTATGGGAAGAGAATGACATGATAGCTGCTGAAACTATTGAATTTGATAAAGCTCATAACCAAAAAAAGTCACAGACAGATACAATCGAGGAATATACCGAAAAGATTTTTGATAAGGAATACTCACTAAAAGAAGTAATCGCTGTCTTTAATAATGACATTGAAAGAAAAATAATAGAAAAAGTATTGAAAGAAGTTAATTATAATAAATCCAAAGCGGCAGAAATACTCGATATGGAGCGAAAAACTCTGTATGCTAAGATGAAATTACTGGGGATTGGGAAGTGAGGGGATACAATTTTGAGTTTTGAATTTTGAATTTTGAATGGACTTGACCTTCAGTTCCAGCTTTGTACTAATTTATCATAATCTTACAAAAACCTTTGAATTATTTGTTAGCGAGCAAAACTCGCTCACACAATTAATTTTGAATGGGGAAATGGGAAAAGAGAAAATAAGAGAAGATAATCAGACCTGGATTCTCTTTTTTGGAGTACATTAACCGTGTTAATGTGCGAAAATGGTAGTTTTCGGTCTTTTGTCGTTGAATGCGAGACTTGATAATGGACGAGGATCAAATATGGGTAATTGATTAAACAGACTGGGAAGTTGATTAAACAACTTTTAAATTTTTTACAATTCATAAATTTACCAAAAACAAGAGACAATAATTATTTTTTGCTCGTAAACTGCTTCTATCAAATAAACGGCACTCAATATTTTTTGCATTTTATTAATTATACAGGCTCTGGCACAGGAATTGCGATTAGATAAATTATGAAAAATAATAGATATGGAATTTTAGTGTTGGAAGATTCGGAAGTTCAGAGAAATCTGATTACCGAGTGCATTTGCAGGTATGATAGAGAGGTGTTCACTGCCGAATCTATCAGGGATGCAAAAGCTATCTTTAACAACAATACTGATATCGATCTGATTATTCTTGATCTTCAATTACCTGATGGAAATGGAATTGACTTTCTGAAATATGCCAGAAAATCATCAAAACCTGTGCGCACTATTGTTGAAAGTGCTTTCATTCCAATTGATGTCCAAAAACAAACTTATAGACTCGGAGTAATTGCTTTCTTCGAGAAACCTTTTATTGCTGATGAATTAGCAATAATTGTTGGAATTGTGTTACCTGAAATAAATCATGCGATTTCTCTGATCGCGAGAGGGAATTAGCAAATGTTATTTTTCAAATTATTTTTAAGATACTTAATATCGAAATCCGGCGAGCAGCTTAATTGCTCAATTCTGCCGGCTGAAAAGCAGACAGATAAATCCATAACCCACAATATTTCCTTAGGAGGAAAGATGAAGAATCTAAGAGTTTTAATGGTTGCATTTCTTGTATTAGGACTGACGGGTGTAATGATGGCTCATGGTCTTGCAGGTGCCGTAGGTGTACCGGTAGATGAAGAAATAGGAGGAACTATTCCTTTTAACGCTCAGTGGACATTTACAGCAACAGACCAAACAGCTAAGTTAGCTGATGCAGATGAAACAGTATATGATGATAATTTGATTGAAATCCTTGATATTCAAGTATGTACAAATTTAGATGCAAATGATACTCTTTCAGTAGCAGCAAAAATCAGTGCCTGGACCTTACCAGGGACTTTTCCTTCTAATGGTAATAAGAACACAGTAGATGGAACTTCCGATTTTAAAATTCTGGCAAATCACTTTAAAGCAGAAACCCCTGGTCTTACACATACTGAACCTTTCGATGAATATAGTTTATTGACTTCTACTGACCAGGAGATTATTCATTCTATCCCTGCTGCAGGTAATGCAGGAGTTGAAGATGAAATTTTCGATATTGATTGCCAGGTAGAGTTGAATTGGTTAACAGATGCCCCTGGTGCTTATTCAATAACGATGACATTAACTTTATCACAAAACCCGGAATAAAATCCAAGCATAAAAAAAGCGGAGTACATACTCCGCTTTTTTTATATTGACATAAATATTAAAATATTGATGGATAATACTAAGGAGTAGATTATGAATAATAGAAGATATTTTTCAAGGAGAACTTTATTGCTTTTATTTGTATTGTCCGTGGTTTTCCACAGCTCATCCTTATTGGGAGTAAATTGGTCAATTGTTCCATTAGGCTTTAATTTCAATCCATCTCCTGGCGATACGCTTACTAATGTGTTAACAGTACGAAATTCAGGTGATATTGACGAAGAATTAATAATATATATAAAAGATATTCAGTATGATGCTGATGGAAATGGAAAAGAACTTGAACCGGGTAATATTGATAGAGGTTTAGCTAAATGGACAGATATATTTCCTGAAAGGTTAACCGTAAAAGCAGGAGAAAATAAGCAAGTCAGATTTACAATATCAATTCCTGAAGAGATTGATTCTGGTTCTTATTGGGCAAATATGTATGAAGAATCAGTTAATAATCCCACATTGATGTCAAAAAATAATAGAGAAGGACGAGAAGTTAGTATATTCTCCAATATCCGGTATAAAATTAATCTTAATGCAACAGTTACAGGTGATTATATTAAAAGTGGCGAGATAACAAATATAGAAGTTATTCCCAATGAAATAGATACATTATTAGTTATTCATACAACATTTGAAAATATAGGAGATGTCATACTTCGATGTAACGGAAGAATAGAAATAAGAGATGAAATGGGCGAAACTGTTGAGACATTAAGCTTAGGAGATTTTAAAACTTACCCACAATGTATAAGAGTATTAAAGAAGATAGTGCCATCTTCTTTAATGCCAGGCGAATACTCCGCTTTGGCAGTTATAGATTATGGTGGTGATTATCTGATTGCTGGAGAGGCTTTTTTTGAGGTAGATAACAAAGATGAGCAAACTGAATAGTATAACTGAGTTTTCTTTAGGAACCTCAATTGAAATATTATTGACGATTTTTGTTATAATATTCCTTTTCAGCATTAATTTCTTATATGCCGATGAACGCAAAGAATTAATTATCGAAGCGAATATCCCTGTAATTCAGAAATTGACAGTAACAGAAACGAAATCTTTTCCACAAATAAGTGATGATGATTTCCGTAAGGGATATATTGAATTGAAAGATGCAGCAACGCTAATGGTAAGCAGTAATATTCCCTGGAAGATAATAATTAATTCTGATCAGTTCAATTTATATAGATCGCAAGAAAAATTCAAATCAGTTGAAAACTTTCAGTGCAGAGTTGGTTCTGCTGCATATCAATCAATTTCAAACAATGAACTGGTTATTATGGAAGGAGAAGGTGGAATAATAGATTATACTATCCGGCTTGATTATAGAATGAAGGTTAGCTGGATTGATACTCCACCGGGTAGATGGGAATTCAAACCGGAGTTTCGGATAGAACCGGCAGAAATCAGAGCAGGGCAATATCAGAAGTATTCTGCAGGCGGGATGTTTTCGAGAAGCAATTGCGTTAATTTTCCAATTATAACATCAGAAGACCTTGATAGAGGGTATGTTGACACAAAAAACAGTGTCAGGATGTCGGATATATATTCTGGCAGGAAATCGGTGAAAGCTGGTTATATAACCTGTGAGAGTCCTTATTTTTCACCCTACGAAGCGAGGAAACCACATCGGGAATTGTTATGGAAACTGTCTAATGAATCAGAAAGCCGGTTTAGGTCTATTGATTTTGAGATGGCAGAGATATATTTTGCTAGGTCATTTCATGATACAGGATTAGATTTTCGCATAATGCTGGACTGGTCTGATTTGCCGGGCAATTATAGTATGGAAGGCATAGTCATTATAGAAACAGAAAAAATCAAACATAGTAGTAATAAATTAGAAACCAAAAAATCAACATTTGAGTAGAAACATGAAGCTTATAATACAGGAAAGAATTTACCTTTTTCTCTTTTTTCTTGTATTATTCTTACCTGCATTATCTGAAGGTGATTCCCCGCAAAATGCTGTTACCGTGAAACCACCACAAATGCGAACAATAGACCCTAATAGTTTTCCTACTATAGTATTTGTTGTTAGTAATAATTCTGAAAAAGTTCTGGAACCTGAGTTCCGGGTTTCTATACCTGATGACTGGGAGATCATTTCTTTAAAGAAGCCGGCAGTAATCGAAGCAGGAGCAAAAGAGAGAGTTCGTATAACTTTTCTGGTGCCAAAATTTGCCGATGCAGACAGCACTTATATTGTGGAACTTATCACCGAATGGGACTCGCAGGTTAATAGCTCATTTGCAGAGATAAATATCAATCCTAAATATGATTTCAGTTTGATAACATTCAGTGAAGAGATGCAGTTATTTCCAGGGCAGATGGATTCTATAAGTTATGTGGTGAGAAATGAAGGAAACATTGCGGAAATTATCCAGATGAAAGCAGAGATGCCCAATGATTGGGAATTAATACAATTAATAGATAGATTCAGCCTGCCTGCTCATGAGAAAGAGACAATCAATTTAATATTTAAAATACCGGGTTCTGCGAAAGACGGATCGAAAGAAAATATTCGATTAACAGCGACATCCTTAAATACCGATATAGAAAAAACAATAACTACTAATATTACTGTGACTGAGATATTTGAGCGAAAAATCCATAGGTCTCTATATCCCACAGCTCCGATAGATCTAGGTTTTACCTTAAATAATATAAAAAAAGATATGTATCCCGAATTAACCGTATATGTTAATACCGGATATGTAGATTTTGGCAGGTATTCATCCAGGATAGAATTTACTGAGAAATCGAGTTCAGTTGGGACTGATGAATTTCCCGAATTTTTCACAGAAAGAATAAAGTGGGAGCTGCTTTCAGAGAAATGGGGTATAGTATTAGGTGATGTAACTATTGATTATGAACCTATAATGAGTACAATAACGCCATTATCAAGTACAGGCTTTGAGACCTTGAAAAAGTCAGGGCGGGGTGGTAGATTTAAGTATATGATTGATAATGCTTATTTCACTTTACTTTATGCAAAAGATGAAGGAGAAGAGATTGTCTCAGTTCTGGGTGATTATCTGATTTCTGATCAAGTGGAAATCGCTTCCTCATATCTGAAGAATGATGAAATAAATTTAGTAGAATTACGGGGTATATACGATACGCAGAGAAATTTTATGATTGAAGGTCTGGGTGGAACCAGTAAAACTTCTGAAAATGATGAGCCATACCAGTTTGGAGGAGAAATTGGTGGCAGTTCAGAGTGGAATACATTTGATCTAACAGGTCGTGTTTATGGAGCAGACAGCACCTATGGCGGAGGCAATGGAGGGAAAACCGGTGCTCAGTTGAATACAGGCTGGGAGCCATTTTCTTTTCTGTATTTGTGGAACCGGATCAATGCCTACAGAATAGACTCTTCTTCTATAACTGACCTGAAGACACGGGCACTATTCCATTTCCGAAAACTACCCTCGTTCAATTTTGGCTATAATTACCAGCGTGATATGTATTCCACTGGGTTGGATAATGAGGAAAAGAAGTTTGATTTTCGCATAGAGCAAAGATGCAAAATTGGCACACCCAGTTTATATTATTCCACAGAATCATCAACCATGCCGGATGCTGCAATTGACGAAAATAAGACGGTATTATCTGCGGGGTGGGTGTCATATTTCAAATCAACACGGTTAAGCATAAAACATGGATTTATGCGTAATGAATCAGAAAAATGGGGATATGAGAGCAATGCAGATATCAGCCACGGATTTAAGGGATTGCAGCTTGGAGTGTCTGGAACTTATGGTAAAGAATGGGATGAAATTAAAGCAGGTGATTTTGCAGATAACAGGATATTTGACCTTGGTATTCATGCTGATTTTGGGATAACATTATGGGGATTAAACCTAGGGGTCAGAACAAGAGCAGGTAATGATTTTCTTGGAGATGACGGCTGGGATTTTTCTATATCATTTTCAGCAGGAACTGGTCGTAGCTTTCAATTTGATCTGCCAATGCCAATCATTAAAACCAAGGGACAATTGGTTGGGGCTGTATTCATAGATAAGAATGGAAATAGGAGGCGTGACGTTGATGAACAAGGGATATCGCAAATATTGATACTTCTGGACGATGAAGACGTGATAACCGATGAAGATGGTAAATTTGAGTTTTCAGCGATGGAACCTGGTGATTATTCATTTTCAGTTAATATTACTACCTTACCTGCATATCTGGCTCTTGAGGAAAAGATTCCCCGAACGGTTTCAATTCAAAAGGGGATCGTTAATTATATTGACATACCGGTAACATCTGTTTGCTCTATATCCGGTTCTGTATATCTTGATAAAAATTCCAATGATAAAATGGATGTTATTGAAGAGGGTATTTCTACTATCAGGCTGATAATCAGGAACGAGAAAAACCAGAAATGGGATGTTTATACAGATAGAGCTGGCAAATATAAGGCAACCGATATGTTACCCGGGATTTATACAATACGAATAGATGCGGATTGGCTGCCCAGAAGAACCCTTGCTGGAAAAACGGAATGGACTGCAATTCTTACTCAAAATGAACCGCACGAGATAATAAATATTTCGGCTGTCAACAAAGTATTACAGATAAAAAAGACTTTTGTTGCCCCTAAGAAAAAGTAAATATCCTGCAGGCATCCCCCTGTTTTATAAAAGTCATAAGTTAGCTAAATCATATTGTATAAGACAATTAACTCAGCACAAAACTCTGAATAATTTGTATTTTTCAATCTCATTAACACCAGATTTAATCTGGTGTTCTATATACTGTAGAAAGAATTAGTGGTTTCAACCACTTTATAATAATTAAGTACTACTGCATTATTAATTCATTGTATCTTATTTAAATGTATGGTGAAGTCACTGAAGTGACTATACTTCGTTTGTTTATTTTTACCACCAACTGAAGTTGGTGGTTAATGAGAATTAAATTGAACAATCTCAATGTAATCAGTAAGCCCAAAATGCATGATTAAATGTTTATTAATTGACAGGTTATGGTCTGTTTTCATAATTTTGGCGGAGGTTATTATGAAATGGATAATTTTGCTTTTAATCGTTATATTATTTGCTGGTTGTGCTCATCCGCCTTTTACAGTTTTTCCCGAAAAAAATAGAGGAAATGACCGACCACTGGTTTATGACAGCTCAGAAATACCTACAGTATTCACTTTTGAAGCTGAAACTTTGGAGATGAAAGTAGCCCTGCACAGTCGAGAATTTCCTAATGGCATCCTGTGGTCACTATCTTTGGAAGCCCCAATCGACCTGGTTTTACCCTTGAAGATGTTTGCCTTTCAAGATGGCAATACTTATGAACTTATCAGACTGCAAAGCGATCAGAACTACCCTAACCTGGCATATTATGTACTGCCCCCAAACTTCATAAAGAATTGCAGATTTTCGGATGAATTGACTCTGAGCGTAAATATTGCGGATAAAGAGTGGGTAAAAGTCAGCGATGAAGCTTATGTTGAAAACTTTGGGATGTTTTACAGCTTTGTAACCATTGATATACAAAGGAATACTTCTATATTATATATTCATTGATCCTTTGCTGTGTTCCTGTAAAAAAAATAAGGGTGAATGAAATTATTCATTCACCCCATTCTTATTTATACCTTATTTAACCTGTTTTAGTATCTCAAGTCTCTTTTCATGTATTCCTGGTATATAAGGCTTATGCTCACAACATTTGCTGGATCCTTCAGCAAGTAATTTTGCCAGTGATTTATCTGAAACAGTGCTTTGCTCTAACTTAATGCTATTATTGAAGAATTCCACATCATGATCCTGGGCAATCAAATCAGTTTCAACAAAGACCTTGATCAAATTCTGGAAATTTTCTGATTCACGCGGATTACGGAAGAAAAGGGTTCTATGACCATCTCCTATCGCTGTACCATTTATTTCCTGAACTGTAGGCTTAGCCAGAAGCGCATCAGCAAAAACACCATCCAGATGTGTGTGAACGCATACAACGCCAGCAGCTTTTTTATAGATAGTTTCCGTAGGATCTTCACCATATAACAGCACAAAATCACCTTCTTCCACTTCAGCTCTGGTAATGCCTGCTGCCTGAAGTCCCAGCGTATTGCAGAACTTACTGGTTACATAAACCTTGCCTTTGACATCATTCAAAACTGCGGATGCCAGTTTCCAGATCATTTTGCTAACTTTTCCAGATACATTATCTCGATTATAAATGAATAATGTATTTTCCGGAAAGTCTATACATTGAGGTTTGCACTTGGGAGTTGTTGTATAGCAATCGATAGTATGCTGCATCGCTGTTTCAGGATCATAATCCACATACATATCTGCGAATTCATTGAACTTGTCGTCATTATCGTTTATCAGCCAAAGCTTTTTGCCTTCTCGCTGCTTTAACCTTAACATTGTTCTTAGGGTTTGACTGATCTCTCCAACTACATAATAGGCTTCTGCCTTTTCAATCGCATCAAGACTTGCCAGATCATCAACTGGCATACAGTCACTGATATCTGGAGCAAAAGAAAGACTGTGAAGACCGGCTTTCATGTTTACGGCAACTTCCTTAAGCATCTCCAGTTCTTCCAATGTAGAAGAAGGATGCACATATATCTTGGCAGCTTTGGCAACTTTCAATTTATCCTTGATCAATTCCGGGATATTGCAGCTGCATACACTTTGCCACTCATTATTGTGATTTATATAAGCACCCTTGATTCTGGCTTCATCATCCATAACCTGCCAGCCAAAACGACCCTTGAAACAGAGGTTTCTGCCATTCCAGGCATCGTCTGCTGCCTGAATTGTAGTCACTCTATTTCCTGTAAGATTGATCTGTACTTCGCAGCCTGTTCCGCACTGACCGCAGCTTTGTTCCACGTGCTTTTCCGGAACATGTGGATTAAGCTTATAGTGTACATTCTTTGACATCAAAGCACCAACCGGGCAGACTGCAATACACTTTCCGCATTCCTCGCAGCCGGTTAGATTCAGGCTTTCACCAAATTCCGGGGCTACATAGCTCTGGAACCCACGCCAGATATAACCGAGTACGCCAGCACCCTGAACTTCTGCACAAATTCTCACGCAACGTCCGCATTTGACGCAACGGTTAGCATCACGTAGAATAAAGGGATGTGAATTATCTATGGGATGCTTGTTTTTCGCTCCGGCATAAGTATCAGCATCTACTTCATATTCTGTGGCATACTTACGCAGTGAACAGGTTTCATTCACCTGGCAGCCGCATTCAATACAACGGCTCGCTTCAGCTTGAGCCTGTTCATGATCATAATCATATTCCACTTCTTCCAGATTGTTTCTTCTATATTCAGCTTCCAGTTCCGGCATATTTATGCGGGGAGCTTTTTCATACTGTTCAAAATGCTTAGGATCGATATCTGCCAGTTTCTTTTCTTTTTTGCTGTCAAAGCGTTTCAATCCACGCATCATCTCACCCTGCAGATAATGATGAATGCTCTCTGAAGCCTGTCTGCCATCAGCAATAGCTTCTATCGCCGTAGCTGCTCCACGCCGGAAATCTCCACCAGCAAACACATTATCTGCCCAGAACATCGTGGCTTCATCACTATTTGCTGTCATCCACCGCGTGATGCCCCATTCCTTGCCGCCAATCTGGTTCTTATCTTCTGCCAGAAATCCTACTTCGGGTGACTGACTGATAGCTGCTATCACAGTATCATAATCTTCATCAAAGAACTTGCCAGTTGGCTTGGGACGTCGCCTGCCACTATCATCTGGTTCACCCAGTTCCATAATTTCCAGCTTCACAGTCTTCAGCTTGCCATCAATGCCATACATCTCGGAGGGATTAGTGAGAAAGTGAAATTTTACTCCCTCTTCCTCGGCTGCATCAACTTCAAAAGACTCAGCAGGCATTTCTTTTCGCGTCCGCCGATAGATCAAGGTTACATCTACTCTCTGACGTACTGCTGTCCGGGCACAATCAATAGCTGTGTTTCCACCACCTACGATTGCCACCTTTTTGCCTAAATTGATGTCTTTGCCTAAAGCAAAATCTTTCAGGAAATCTACTCCTAATAGCACGCCATCCAAATCACTGCCTTTTGTCCGCATTGGCACAGCATTCTGAGCACCTATTGCCATATACACTGCATCATATTCTTTGGACAGTCCGGCAACTGTTATATCTTTACCAATAAAAGTATTATACTCGATCTGCATGCCATTGGCACACATGAGCTCTATTTCCTGGTCTAATATTGCTTTGGGAAGACGATACTCTGGAATACCGTATCTCAACCAGCCACCTGCCTGAGGTGAAGCTTCAAAGCATTTAACTTCATAACCCTTATTACTCAAGTAATATCCACAGGTCAATCCGGAAGGTCCAGCCCCAATAATAGCGATATTCTTACCCTTATCTGCCTCGCGTGGCGGGATATAGCTGTGTTCCAGTCCCAGATCAAAATCTGCTGCATGACGCTTGAGCTGTCGAATCGCAATTGGCTCATCCACAATACTGCGACGACATTCCGCTTCACAAAATGCCGGACATACACGCCCAATAGACAAGGGCATCGGCAGTTTCTCTTTGATGACCTTAATCGCTTCTTGATATTGCCCATTAGCAATCAGCGATACATAGCTCTGGATGTCCACATGATCCGGGCAAGCTACCGAGCAGGGAGCTTCACAATCCGCATAATGATCACTCAATAGCAATTCCAAAGCTGTCTTGCGCGCATCCCGCACATCTTCTGTATCCGTCCAAATTTTCATGCCATCATAGATTTCAGTTCCGCAGGAAGTTACAAAACCCCGCCGTCCTTCCACCTTCACAGCACATACCCAGCAACTGCCAAATGGCTTCAGCTCTTCATCATGACAGAGTGTTGGTATTTCATATCCGTGTTCGTTCGCCAGTTCCAGAATTGTCTTCCCTGGCTCAGTTCTTATTTCTTTTCCATTTAATGTTATCGTTATCATATCCACACCTTTACACTTTTACTACTGCATCAAAGCGACAGGCTTCGTAGCAGGCATCACATTTGATGCACTTATCCTGATCAATCACATGAACCTGTTTCACCTGTCCGGTGATAGCATCAGCAGGGCACTTTCGTGCACAGGCTGTGCAGCCCACGCATTTGCTGGAATCTATCGTGTATTTAAGTAAAGCAGTACACACTCCAGCCGGACATCTCTTGTCCACTATATGAGCAATGTATTCTTCCCGGAAGTATCTTATAGTGGTTAATACAGGATTCGGAGCACTTTTACCTAAGCCGCAAAGCGAAGTATCAATGATCTGATGAGCAAGCTTCTCTAATTTATCGATGTCTTCCAGCACTCCTTCTCCGCGGGATATCCGGTTCAATATTTCCAGCATCCGCTTAGTTCCTATGCGGCAAAAAGTACACTTGCCGCAGCTTTCATTCTGAGTGAAATTCAGGAAAAATCTGGCAATATCGATCATACAGGTATCAGTATCCATCACTACCATCCCGCCAGAACCCATAATGGCACCTGTTTTAAGAATGGATTCATATTCCACGGGCGTATCCAGAAGATATTCTGGTATGCAGCCACCTGATGGACCGCCTAACTGAACTGCCTTAAATGGCTTATCAAATTTCATGCCTCCACCTACGCCATAAATCACTTTGCGCAGGGAAGTTCCCATCGGCACTTCGATCAATCCACTATTTTTAATCTTGCCGGTTAAGGCAAATGCCTTAGTTCCGGCACAGGTTTCTGTTCCATATTTCCGATATTCAGAAGCTCCGTGTAATATTATCCAGGGAATATTTCCATATGTCTCTACATTATTGTTATTAGTTGGTTTTCCCCAGAGTCCACTCTTTGCCGGAAAGGGAGGACGCAGATTTGGCATTCCGCGTTTGCCTTCAATCGAGCCTATCAAAGCAGTTTCTTCACCGCAGACAAATGCTCCGGCACCTTCTTTAATATGCAGATCAAAGCAAAAATCACTGCCAAATATATTGTTGCCAATATAGCCACGCTCTGTAGCATCTGCAATTGCCTTCTTCAGATGACGCACTGCCAAAGGATATTCTGCCCGGCAATATACATAGCCTTCATCTGCACCAATCGTATAGGCACAGATCAGCATGCCTTCGATAACGCTGTGAGGATCACCTTCTAATATGCCTTTATCCATAAAAGCTCCGGGGTCTCCTTCGTCAGCATTACAAATCACATATTTCTTATCACTGGCATTCTGCCAGGCAAACTGCCATTTGAGTCCAGTACTAAATCCAGCACCACCACGACCACGCAGCCCAGAATCCTTGATTTCTTTGATCACTTCTTCAGGAGTCATGCTTTTGAGTACTTTTTCCAGTGATTTATATCCGTCATTTTCCAGATATTCATCAATATTCTCAGGGTCTATCCTGCCAGCATTACGTAGTACTATTCTCGTCTGGGCAGCCTTATTATCATTTTCAGGACAATCATAATCGGGCGATAATATTGCCTTTTCAAGTAACGGTTTATTCTGAAGACAGCTTTCAATGATCGGGGCAATATCTACTTCGGTCAATCTGCCAAAAGTGATATTCTTTCCATCATCTGTGGTGATCTCAATAATTGGCTCAGCAAAACACATCCCAATACAGGCGGTCTTCTTGAGCTTTATATCAAGACCCTTTGCACTGATATAATCTTTGATGCCATCATATATTGCTCCGGCTCCAGCAGCCAATCCACAACTGGCAAGTCCTACTTTTATTTCCATAACTTCTCCCTATTTATATCTGTCCAGAATTTTACCGACACTGTCAGGAGTCAGCTTTCCGTGTGTATCTTCATCTATCATCATCACTGGTGCCAGGCTGCAGCAACCCAGACAGGCTACTTCCATCACTGTATATTTGCCATCTTCTGTGGTATCTTCCAGATCAGTTAAACCTAAATGACTCTGAATGGCATGGAATATGGTCTCTGCTCCAGACACATGGCAGGCAGTGCCCTTGCATACTTTTAGTATATGATGACCCTGCGGCTTTAGCCGGAACATGGAATAAAAAGTCGCTACACCATATATATCTGCAATCTTGATGCCTGTCTGCTCGGAAGCATATTGCATCATCTCCCGACTCAGAAAACCTTCTATTATCTGCAAATCCTGTAAAAGCGGTATGGTTGCGCCCTTTATACCTTTATATTTCGCGATTATTGCATCTATCTCGTTTTTCTTTTCCATCACTCTACCCTACTTTTAATATACATTAGCTGTTAACAAACAAAAGAGATTTACCCATACAGATAAATCTCTTATTTGATTATTTATTCATTATTAAAAAAATCAAGTGAGCAAACTCACCTGATTTATTGATAATTTATACTACTCCGTGGGCAAGCATGGAATCAGCTACTTTCTTGAATCCAGCTATATTAGCTCCATTCACGTAGTTACAGAATCCATCTTCTTCTGTTCCATAAGTCAAGCACTGCTGATGAATTTCGATCATGATGTTGTGCAGTCTTTCATTAACTTCTTCACGCGTCCAGCTCAAGCGCAGGCTGTTCTGTGACATCTCAAGTCCTGAGGTTGCCACGCCACCAGCATTAGCTGCTTTGCCTGGTCCATAAAGGATTTTTGCTTTCTGGAATACTTCCACACCATCAGGAGTTGTCGGCATGTTAGCACCTTCAGAGACAACCTTGCAGCCTGCCTTAACAAGAGCCAGGGCTTGAACTGCATTTATCTCATTCTGGGTTGCGGCTGGAATTGCTACATCTACATGCCCTATCTCACCTACGATATCCCAGGCACTCTTGCCTTCGTAATACTTGGCACCCTTGAACGTCTCTGCATATTCCTTAATACGACCACGCTTAATATTCTTAAGTTCCATAACATAAGCAAGTTTCTCTGCATTGATCCCTGCCGGATCATAGATTGTTCCACTGGAATCACAAAGAGTTACTACTTTGGCGCCAAATTGAGTTGCTTTTTCTGCTGCATACTGAGCCACATTACCAGCACCAGATATCAAACAGATCTTGCCATTAAAATCCATTCCCTTTGTTTTCATCATTTCATTAGCAAAATATACTGCTCCATAACCGGTTGCTTCCGGACGGATCAATGATCCACCCCATTCGCGCCCTTTTCCAGTTAAAACACCTGTAAATTCATTTCTCAGTTTTTTATACATACCAAAAAGGAATCCGATCTCACGTCCACCTGTTCCTATGTCTCCCGCGGGAACATCTGTGTCTGCTCCAATATGACGGAAAAGTTCCATCATAAATTGCTGGCAGAAACGCATCACTTCGCCATCACTCTTACCTTTAGGATTAAAATCACTACCACCTTTTGCTCCACCCATCGGTAAAGTTGTCAGGCTGTTTTTGAATACCTGCTCAAATCCGAGGAATTTGAGGATGGAAAGATTGACTGATGGATGAAGACGTATCCCACCCTTGTAAGGTCCGATTGCACTATTGAATTGTATCCGGTATCCTTTATTTACCTGTACTTTACCGCTGTCATCTACCCAGGAAACTCTGAACATGATGGTTCTTTCCGGCTCACACAATCTTTCCAGGATTGCTGCATCCTTATAGGCTGGATTGGATTCAGCAAAATCCCAAATACTCTCAACTACTTCCGTTACTGCCTGATGAAATTCTGGCTGATACGGGTTTTTGGCTTTGATCATATCCAAAAAAGCATTCATTGTCATAAGACAACCTCCATAATATTTTAGGGCAACAAATGAAAGCACTCATATTGTTGTCAAGCTGCAAACTAAATTTATTTCATTATTCCTTATTTATTGATTACCTTCTCTTTAATTATCACGAATTGTTAAATAATTTTTGCCCGATTCCTCCTCATTATCAAGTATAATCTCTCGAAACTCTTAATCTCCTCTTCCTCTCATTAACACCCAAATTCATTTGGGTGAGTGGAGACTCAGAACTACCCCCCCCTCACTCAAATCCAGCCAGTCGCTTCAGCGACTTCCGGACTATCAATTAAAAAAAAGGTGAGTTATCAGCTTTACATCAATTGATAACTCACCTTTATTTTTTTTTTACGAAATCCTATTTCTCAACTACATTAAGGTTTATTTCCAGTTTATAAATTCCTGAACGAAATTCCTGATGAATTGTATTAACAATTTCTCCTGTGATCACATCAGATTCCTGTTTCGTGATCTCGCGATTAACCTTTTCTCCTTGCTCTCCTCGGTAATAATCACTATGGCAAGTTAGTGTAAAATAGCTGTCTTCACCATCTGCCCCATTTACCCAGAACATTTCTCCATCTTCACCATACTCAATGGTCAGAGTATAAGTTCCATAGTAATACGCATAATCGTCTTCATAATCGTAACTATAAGTTCCTGGAGAACATTGATAATAATGACCTTCCGTAAAACCATAAGGTATTCCTGGATTATTATCCCAGTAAGCGTAAACACCATAGTCAAGATTGATGCGCAAATATGCATCTCCATTCTGACCATCTTCACCCATACAACCAGTTAACATCAAAATTATGCCAATAAATAAAATTACAATGATCTTCTTCATTGTACCTCCTTTTTTAATCATACTCATTATTATACTTTTATCTTAACATTCACTATTTAATTTTTCCATAACATAGCTGTCAAGAATATTCTTATTGCGCAGGTATCTCTCCTAAAGCTGATTACTTTTTTCATCAGAGTTTAAAATAGTCAATAACTCCCAATCCATAAATTCCTCATCCACGATCATAATTTGTCCGTTCAATTCTTCGATTATATCCGACTGGCTTGCTCCATCCAGCGTTATTCCATCTATATTGAATGTATTACTGCAAAATACAGCCATTTCATCCTCTACCAGATGCAATTGTGCTCTGATGTCCTGCCAGGTCAATAAACCTGTAACCGTCACTGACTCACCAAAATAGTTATTTTTAATACTTTGCACCCGCACCTTATCCGGTAATTTCCTGTTAATTTCTGAGGCAATCTTTTCTAAAAACTGAGCAGCAAGTTCTCCCGTAATAAATACCAGTTTTTTCATAATTTTCTCTATATCACTGAGAAAATTCTGTTTTTCATCTTCCCATATATTAAACAGCATCCGGATCATCCCAATCCCATTTTCCAATTGCTCATATTCTTCATAAAAATCACCTGCCGGTATTTTACGCCCTGCCTTGATATATATCTCATCCGAACACCATGTTCTGGTATAATCTGCCGATACTTTCAAAAGCCGTCTCGCTTCCGCTTCCGTAACTGACCGCAATGCTGTCAATTCCTGGCGATATTTCGTCAAGCCCACAGGCACTATTCCAATACTCAGGCAGTTATCTCCCAGGTTATCAAGATCGTCCAGAGTCCTGATCAGTTCAAGACCATCATTATAGCCCGGAACAACAACAATTTGAGTGTGAAATGAAACTTCATTATCAGATAAAAAACGCAATCTCTCCATTAAATCAAATTCCCGGTTATAACGCAGCATCTGCCGGTGTAATGCCGGATTTGTAGTATGAACCGATATATAGAGAGGTGAAAGATGCTGCTCAATTATCTTATCATAATCCCGCTGCGTCAAATTGGTAAGTGTGATAAAATTACCGTAATAAAATGAAAAGCAATGATCATCGTCTTTAATATATAACGATTCCCTCTGACCTGGTGGCATCTGATCTATG
>CAZAHZ010000009.1:0-24604 GCA_964485055.1 uncultured Candidatus Cloacimonadota bacterium | reverse complement strand
CGTTCATGGCTTTGGGGTGTAAAAAACCTATGGAAGCATGATGTGCACCGGGACGGGGAGTTTTATCAATGGGGTGCATTTCATTCTCTTCAGCCTGCTGTAATTCCTTTTCCACATTATCAGTTGCCAGAGCTATATGATGAATACCTTGACCTTTTTTTTCAATAAATTTGGCAATCGGGCTATCATCTGAGGTAGGCTCCAGCAATTCGAGACGCACTTCATTTCCAATGGGTAAAAAGGCAACCCTGACTTTCTGGCTTTCCACAACTTCAATACCTTCCACCTTTAATCCCAGCTTTTCGTAATTTGCAATTGCTTCCTGAAGGTTTAACACAGCTATACCAATATGGCTAACCTTCTGGATCATAGACCTTTCCGTATTGGTCATTATACTCTTCAGCCATTTTATAGGCTAATTTCATGGCTTTCAGATTAGCATCAGCAAATTCAGGTTTAAAGGCTTTGATAGCTTCCCGCAAATATTTATCAGATACAATCCCTGTAACTTTAACCAGAAAGCTCAGAGCCAGAATATTAGTAGCCTGGCTTGATCCCAGCTTCTCGAGTGCAATCTGAGTAAATGGCAGGGCATAAACTTTTTGTTCGGAAACAGTATAATTTTTAACATAAGCAGTATCAACGATCAGGATGCCATCTTCACGTAAAAGCGACTGAAATTTATCGGTGGCTTCCTGAGTGAGAGCCACCAGAGCATCAAATCGGGTCGCTTCCGGAAAATGGATGGTTTGAGTACTGATAACCACATCTGAGCTGGATGAGCCACCGCGGGAAGCAGCACCATAACTCTGGGTCTGAGTAACATTTAACCCTTCCATTGTGGCAGCCTCAGAGAGGAGCAAACCTGCTGTTAATAAGCCTTGACCTCCACTTCCACTTAGCCTTACTTCTTTTTTTATGAAATCATGTTTACTCATTGCTCTCTCCTTTCGCAGGTTGAAGCGATCTGACTAATTCAGCATATCTAATCGAATATTCAGGTTCATCCACATTCTTGAAAATTCCACGGGGGAATTCATTTTTCTTTTCATCATCAGTTAATTTTTCGTATTCATTGATCAGTACATAGCTATCTCTCATATCTTTCATCATCTGAGCTGCGTCACCTTTTTTGTTCAGGCGTCCATAAATCACCGGGCAGGCACAAATTATTTCAATAAACGAAAAGCCCTTATGCTCAAAACCGGCTTTTATGACTGCCTGCATCTCGATGGCATGATACGCCGTGGTGCGGGCTACAAAGGTTGCACCGGCACCTATAGTCAATTTACAGAGATCAAAATCATTATCTATATTACCATAGGGCATAGTTGTAGCCTTGGCTCCATGTGGAGTGGTGGGTGAATATTGACCACCAGTCATGCCATAAATATGATTATTTATGCAAATAACCGTGAGATCAATATTCCGACGGCAGGCATGAATCAGGTGATTACCGCCAATAGCACTGGCATCTCCGTCCCCGGTAACCACGCAGACATTTAAGGATGGTTTTGCCATCTTGATACCTGTGGCATAAGCCACAGCACGACCATGCAGGGTATGGGCAGTATTTAAATCAACATAAACCGGCATGCGAGAAGAACAGCCAATGCCTGAGACCATAACACAATCATCTTTTTCCCAGCCTATTTCGGCAATTGCCCGGATCGTAGCACCCAGCACTATCCCATCGGAACAACCGGGGCACCAGACATGCGGGAACTTCTTATTATGACGCAAATATTTATGGATTTCTTTTTGTGGTATTTTTTTCATTTTAGTGTTCATCCTTTATAGCTTTAAGAATGTCATCCGGTGTTATTAATTCACCAGTAACTTTCTGTACTTCAACTATTCGGCGAGTTTTCTTGGAAACACCAAGAATCCGCTTGATCTCTATGGAAAGCTGACCCTGGTTTAATTCGGGTACAATGATCATTTTTTTATCGCTTAGATATTTCCGCACTGCCTGGTCGGGGAAGGGCCAGATAGTTAACGGTCTCACCAGCAAAATTTTTTTTCCGTGGTGATTAGCGATTTCTATGGCAGCTTTAGCAGAACGGGCGGAAATGCCAGCAGCAAAAATAGCTACTCTGGCAGTTTCATCGCCATAAAGCTCAATCTGAACCAGGTCTTCTATATTCTGGGTAATTTTATTTCTCAGACGATTCGACATAATTTCGATTTCATCCGGTCGTGTTGTGGGAAAGCCATGATTATCATGGGCTAATCCTGTCACATGAAAACGGTATCCGTCGCCAAATGATGCCAGGGGCGCTCTGTATTTGGGATTGTCAGGATAATGTTTATACCATTCCGGCGGTATAGTCGGTTTGATGCGATCTATGATCTTTACATCTTTCATATCTGGCAGTATTACGGGTTCACGCATATGTCCCAACATGGCATCTGTCAGCAGTATAACGCAGGTGCGATATTTTTCAGCCAGATTAAAAGCTCTCACCGCTAATTCATAACATTCCAGCACAGAATATGGATATAATGCTATAGCCGGTGCATCACCATGATTGCCCCAGCGAGCCTGTTGAATATCTGCTTGTGATGGATGTGTTGGTAAACCCGTGCTGGGACCTCCCCGCATAACGTTTACCACCACGCATGGCTGTTCAATCATTTTGGCATAACCAATACCTTCTGCCATCAGAGACATACCGGGACCACTGGTTGCTGTCATACTTCTGGCGCCCGCGAGTGAGGCTCCAATCACTGCCGATATACTGGCTATCTCGTCTTCCATCTGCAAGAAAACACCGCCCCGCTTAGGTAATTCCCGGGACATGAATTCTGTGATTTCGGTTGAAGGAGTAATGGGATAGCCGGCAAAGAAATTTACTCCGGCATCTATAGCACCACGCGCTACAGCTTCATTACCCTGCATTAAAATTGGCTTTTGTCTTTCCATCATAACCTCTTATCTTTTAGCTCCGGTAATTGCAAAATCAGGACATAATCTGTCGCAGGTTTCACAGTGAATGCACTTCTCGGGAAACTCCACAAAGGGAGACCCGTCTGGTTTACGTCCTAAGGTTTTCGTGGGGCAGAATGCGACACAAATCCCGCATTTCTTGCACCAGTCATGAAAGATGAATACAGGAGTTTTACGATAATCACCTTCATATTTAACCTCGTTAAATTCTACCTGCATTTTTAAGGGTGTATCATCCTGTTTGATGACAAGACCATCGCGGTTCTTTTCTACCTTGTCTGGCATGATTTCCTCCGATTTATCGTGGATAATTAATATTCATTTTTTATAAAATTGTAGCTATGGACTTTAAACTGAATTCGGGCAAAAAAAACATCCCTTTTATCTCAGGTAAATTCCTGTAAAAAAAAAATCCCCTTTAAACGGGGAAGATAAAGGCTCAATCTCCGTCGAAGCCATTTAACAAAATTCTCCTGTTACTAAATTTCTTCCAGCTCAAAAATCCTGTCACGTAACTCGGCAGCTCGCTCAAAATCCAGCTCCTTTGCTGCTTCATTCATTTCCTTGCGTAACAAAGAAATAATTTTTTCCTTCGAATCAAGGTCAAGATATTCCATAAAATCAATTTTTTTCTTCTTGGGTACTTTTTCCTGATACCCTGTTGCCACACTTGTTGAGGACATAATCTCGTCAATATTTTTTTTGATGCTCATCGGCGTGATGTTATGTTCTTGATTATAGGCAAGTTGCTTCACCCTTCTACGATTCGTTTCCCGGATCACTGTTGCTATCGTCTCGGTCTGGCTGTCTGCATAGAGTATAACCTTGCCATTAATATTTCTGGCTGCACGACCCGCAGTCTGGATCAGACTTCTTGTAGATCGCAAAAATCCCGTTTTATCCGCATCAAAGATCGCCACTAAGGCTACTTCCGGCAGGTCTAAACCTTCTCGCAGAAGATTAACTCCAATTAAAACATCAAATTTGCCAAGTCTTAACTCTCTGATGATATTTGACCGTTCAATTGTTTTGATTTCACTATGCAGATACCTGGCTTTCACATTTGCTTTAGTGAGATACGTGGCAAGATCTTCAGACATCCGCTTGGTCAAGGTAGTAACTAATATTCGCTGTTTAAGAGGCACCCGCAGGCGGATTTCTTCCAGAAGATCATCAACTTGTGAAGAAACGGGACGCACTTCTATTGTCGGATCAAGCAATCCTGTGGGTCTGATGATCTGCTCTACTATCACGCCATTACATTTATCCAGTTCATAATCCGCAGGCGTGGCAGACATATAGATCACCTGCTTGATCTTCTGTTCAAATTCGTCAAATTTCAAAGGACGGTTATCATAGGCAGAGGGTAATCGAAAGCCATAATCTATCAGGTTTTTCTTGCGGGAATAATCTCCCTTAAACATTGCTTTTATCTGAGGAAGTGAAGCATGAGATTCATCTATAACCACCAGAAAATCATCGGGAAAATAATCCATCAGGGTGTAAGGCGGACGCCCGGGCTCAGAGCCGATCAGATGACGTGAATAATTCTCTATCCCTGAACAGTAACCCAATTCCTGCAGCATTTCTATATCAAAAAGAGTTCGCTGCTCTATACGCTGAGCTTCTATCAATTGATTATTTTTTTTATAAGTGTTAACCCTTTGTCTCAATTCCTGCTTGATAGTCTCAATTGCCCTTGATAGTGAAGCCGGGGTTGTGATAAAGTGATTTGCCGGATAAATGGGATATTCATCCACTTTCTCCAGTATCTTGTTATCAAGAGGATTAATTCGTGAGATCCGTTCCAGTACGTCTCCAAAAAATTCAAGCCGCACCGAATGCTCCATATAGGCTGGATAAATATCAATCGTATCACCTCTCACGCGAAAAGTTCCCCGCTCAAACGCCACGTCATTACGTCCATAATGAATATTAACCAGTTGCCGTAATAATTTATCACGCTTGATGTTGTCTCCGGTTCGCAATCTAATCAATGCTTCACGATAATTTTCCGGCGTGCCCAAGCCATAGATGCAGCTCACACTGGCAACTATGATCACATCACGTCTTTCCATCAGTGACATAGTTGCTCTTAGCCTCAGTTTTTCTATCTGCTGATTAATATCTACGTCTTTCTCGATATAGATATCGCGACCTGGAATATATGCTTCGGGCTGGTAATAATCATAATACGAAATAAAAAATTCTACCGCACTCTCAGGAAATAGTTGTTTGAATTCTCCATATAATTGGGCTGCAAGTGTTTTATTATGCGAAATAACCAGAGTAGGTTTCTGCACCTGGGCTATCACCTGAGCTATTGTATATGTTTTCCCGGAACCCGTAACGCCCAACAGTGTTTGATACTGCTCACCAGCCAGTATTCCGTTCGTTAATTCTCTAATAGCTTCAGGTTGATCTCCTTGAGGCTGATAAGAAGATACAATCTTAAACTTGCTCATTACTTTGCTTAGTTATTCTGCCAGTGGTATGGAAATCTCAAATAAAGCTCCGGAATTATGGTTTGATACACTAATCTTGCCATTCATTGTCTTCTCAATGATCATTTTACTCATATAAAGACCAAGTCCCGTCGCATCTGATTTATCCGCTGCTGAAAAATATGGCTCAAATATCCGGTCTTTGATTCCCTCTGATATTCCACCCGCATTATCTGAGATATTGATGATATATTCTCCATCTTCGATCCAGGATTTTATCTTGATCACAGGTTTCTCGATCTCACGACGGAGCATCTCTTCCCGCGAATTCTTAACTATCTCCAGAATTGCCTGACGATATTCACTCGCATTGCCCAGCAATCTTCCTTTTCCTGCTGCTTTCAGTTTTAGTTGGATACCTTCTGTTTTACAACTGTCTGAGATTGCTTCCAGAATATCTTTCAGAACTTTATCAGCTTCAAATATGCCTTTAAGATGTCTGCCGGGATAATATTTTCGGAAACACTCCAGATTGGTACTCAATTCATTGATCTGGTCTCTCATTGTATCGTGGATTTGATGGAATTTCTCCGAACCTAGTTCTCCATAATCATAAGCCTCTACGCAGTTGTGTATCTCCGTCGAGAGGAGATTCAGCGAATTTAACCATTTCTCAGAAAGGTGAGATAACAAATCATTGATGGCGTTATACTTATACTTTTGAATATGATATTTATCCTGACTGCGTATTTCGGTTAATTGCTCACTCAATTTATTGTTGAATTTCTGTTGCAGATCGGTGAATTGTTGTCTCAATTCCACTAATTCACTGGAGGCTGATTCATACTTTTTCAGTTCTGTCTGATTGCATAAAAATCCTCTCGATGATAAGGGTCTTCCCTTTGAGTCAAATTTGTTATGGCAGATTATGTGCACATCTTTTAATACTCCAAATTTATCTACTATCCGGTAATAACTTTCCCAATCCCGATGCTCTCCAAGACTCTGATGATATCCTTCATAGAAATTCTTCTGATCTTTTTTATGGACAAGATTCAGAAATTCTCCAAATGACAAAGGCAGGTTGTTTCCTGTTATTCCCAGTATCTTCACCGTTTCCGGAGTTCCGGAAAATTTGTCAGTCAAAAAATCATATTCCCAATAAGCTATTTGTGATAATTTTTCGATCTCATGTAAAATATTTTTTACCTGAGTAAGCTCTATTTCAACTTGCTTGGATTTAGTGATTTCTTCAACTGTTCCTATTAGTGATATTGTATCCTCGATCGGATCATAAAAGGCTGATCCTTTCACATGAACATATTTTATCTTGTCTCGAACCAATATCCGGTGCTGATAATCTAAATTTGAGGTCAGCTTTTCATCCGATATCTTTGATAACACAAATTCCTTATCATCATCATGGACACAATAAAGATAATCCTTCAGCTTGATCCGCTCTGTGATGTTCATGGATTTGAGACATTCAAATATGCTCAGAACACCTTCTGTTACATATAACTCCTGGTTATAGGTGTTATACTGGAAAAAACCGCTCGAAGATACTTCCTGAGCTTTACTGAATAAATTCTCATAACGCTTCACACTTAGATGATATAATTGCTCAGATGTGATATCCTGCATCAGAAGATGGACTATATTATTCATCGGCGGCTGGGTAATCACGCGGTAAGCTTTCTCACTTTCCGGGTGATAATATTCGCTAATCAGAGTTTTTTTCTGTTGATAGGATAGCATTAAAAACGAAAAGAATGTCTCTCCTGTATTTCCGATTAACTTCCTGAAAGACTTCCCTTCAATATCACTGTCTTCAAAAAAACCGTTCTCTATCAATTCATGGCTGCTCGCTAGTATTATAAAATCCGTGCAATTATCCTGCTCGTTAAAGATTGGCTTAAGGCTTATGCGGTAATATTCTGATTCTTCAAAATGGTTTTCCTGATAATGATGTGATAAATCAAGATCTGCGCGGGTTATATTATAACTATGCTTCTCAAGAAAGCTCTTCATATATTCTATATCTGAATATAGCTTGTTGATCCATTCCTTTAAATCTACGTCACTATCCACGAAATTCCTTCGCCCAGACATCAGCCAACCCCTGTTTATATTTCCCTTAAAATCTTTATCTGGTTTTTTTTGTCAAGCAATCTATCTTTAACGATTTTATCACATCTAAATCAGTATCTTATTAATTAATAATAAAATACGCATGCTTGTTCATTACTTCTCAAGACACCGGAAAAGTTTCTATCTTACCTCAATATTAATAACTTACCTCTTTCTTTAATTTCTTGGTTACTTATCTCATAAAAATAAATACCGCTACTGCAGGTCTTACCCAGATAATTATTTCCGTCCCAGTAATATTCATTTTCTCCGGGAGATAATTTAATAGTTACTGCTTTTATTTGCTGCCCCCTGATATTATAAATTCCCAGCCTCATATTCTGTACGCTGCTATTATTGAGCCACATTTGAAAGGTTGTTCCTCCATTTCTCTCATGACCGCTAATCAATGGATTAGGATAATTACAAATTATCAGAGAAGATACATTTTCTGTTTCATCGCAATCATTTCCAGTTAACTCAAAGGCAAAATTCAGCTCATTTATTTCATCTGCAGTCACTGTGAAATCATTCTCATATTGCACCAGGTAATCTTCCAGGATAAACCTGACATCATAGGTTCTTGCCGGAACATCAATCTCAAAGTGTCCCTCTTCATCTGATATTATCTCATAAATCCCTGCTTCAAGTCTAACTCCCTCTATAGGTAAACCGGTTGAAGCATTAGTTACTGCTCCTGATATTGTTCCCGTACCCAGAATTTCCACTTCATTCATATAAAGATGCCGCAATTCATAGTCAGATAAACCCCGATCCCAGACCCGCAATTCATCAATAATTCCAAATAGATAATCTCCTGCTGCCGGTGAGTCCGGCGATTTGCCTATATACATATCCGTGCTGTCTGCTATTAATTCACTTTGCAGATCTCCATACACCAGCAATTCACCGTTAATATACGTTTTTGCTCTGTTTCCGTCATTTACGATCGCCACTTGATTCCATTCCTCCCAGTGATAACTGCCATTCGGAGTATTAGGAACCCCGTCATTTGTCCCGCCACCTGCCGTATGAAACCTATGGTGGATATAATCAGCATCTGCATTCAGCCAGGCGCACTGATTACGACCTGGTCTGCCAATCACTCCCCGCCAACCCGTATTCAGGCTATCGGCATTGATCCAGAATAATGTTGTATAATGCAAAGCAGAAGCTATCAATTCAGGATTTGCCTGTACTGTGATATAATCTGCACCGTTAAAACCAGCCCCATTGCCAAACGGCGTCTCGGTCAGCATCACCGTATCGCTACTGCCGGTCCAGCCACTTACATCATCCATCATATCTTCATCAAATGGAAAATATGCCAGTTGCTCGTATTCCAGTGATGTCCCGTTCTCAAAGCCGACTACTGCCGGTTCTGATATTCCCGATGTGTAATAGGCAAATATCTCCACCAAATGCTCTCCGGCATCCACTCCGGCTTCTGTAAGATCATAACCCGGCTCAATTATTGCTGCTATCTCCGGCTCTTCTCCATCCAGATAGATCCGGTATTCGTCAAATTCCCGATTTTGAGGCACTGCATCCCAACTGAGATAATATTCATATACTCCCGCAAATCCAGGTCCCGGTTTCTGCTCGATCAATTCATATTCAAGCTGTGTATCTTCCATGATAGTCAATTCGGTTTCCAGGATTTCAAAGTTCTCCAGTGCGATCGTCATCTGATAATTTCCTTTCCAGATGGACGGCATCACTAGGATACCTCCTGTTGGATATAAGAATTCATAGTTATAAGGACTATTTACCCCATCTGTATTTTCCAGCGTTATCTCTGCTCCTGCTGCTTCATCCCCGGAATTAGTACTCAAAACCAATGTGACTTCCGCTGTCATATATAACGCCAGCGCCTGGCTCATCGCAAAACCCGAACTGCATTCGCTATACTGAGCACTTACGGCAAAGCGGTATTCTCCGGCTGCCTGGTTCAACCACTCTAAATCCGTATAACTGGTTTCTATTATTGGTTCAACCGTTAATTCCTCCCAGTTTTCCTGCGAAAATTCATCTTCCGAAAACAGGCGGTAAACCCGATAACCCTGTAAAGATCGTAACATAAGACTCGACGGTGCATCCCAGCTTACCACCGCATCCGTCTCATCATCTCCTGCCACTGCCAAGTTCAATGGTCTGATCGGATCGTCAGTTAATTCCCCATTCAGTTCATATATTTCCTCATCGCTCAGGACTATGTTCTCATATCTCACTCTTTCGTAAAGCGGATGGTCAATAATAACGGTATAACTTCCCGGATACACTTCCAGGCTGTATTCACCTTCACCTGATGTTTCTGTCACAAAAGCTCCGGCATTCACTTCTGCTCCGGCTATCGGCTCCCCTGTTGCAGCATCGCTAACCGCTCCCGTGATCTCCGCAATCCCCCCTGTGCCTTCCCAGCGGTATAACGCCACAGAACCTCTCAGCCATTGAGGATTTATCATATTATTGCCATTATCAATCACGGCATACCAGCTTCCATAAACAGGATTCGGCATATCAAAGCCAAATATTCCAAAGTCACTCTCAGCAATACTGTTAAAAGCTTCAAAAGGTAAATCCGAAACATAGCTGAAATATTGCACCATGTCGCACATGAAGAAATTCACTGCCCCCTGCTCCCGCCGTTCATAAAACCAGGTATCCTCACTCGTATCATCCATCACTATATTGCCGAATATCACCTGGTTATCTGCCTCAAACTCAACAACCAGCCTGTAATCTTCCTCATCATCTGCCGGCATCTCTATTTCCGTGAATTCTATCTGCGGCAGCGTATTCGCTATCTGAAGCTGTACTTCGTATTCATCCCCGCCAACCGTGTTCTCTGTCACCATCTGATATTCCACGTTACCCCAGACTGTGCTCATAGCCACCCAGTATTCGTGACCATCTCCGATCGGGAATTCGTATATCCCCTCATTATCCGTCCAGCCCACATTATCACCTGTCACCTGACCATTGAGCCGTAATCCGATCAAGACCCTCGCTCCATCAATTGGTTCACCAGCCCCATCAAGTGCATGCACGATCAGCATCGCATAATTCGGCGCATATTGATCTGTTACCGGTGTCATTAATCCATCCGACCGCACTTCGATCACGGAACCAAAATTTGTGCCCCAGCCCTGCTCATACATATAAAAATTATTGATATTACCATCTTCCCAGTGTAACCATTCACCATCCCAGAATTCATTCCAGGTGTGATCCACCGTAAAGCAGACAATGCTCGTTGCCGGCACCAGTGCAGTCCTGCTCATCGCCACCCGCATATCCGCATGCTCACCGCACCTGCCTATATGCTTCCGGTATATCCGCACCGGCTGATGCGGTCGCTCAAAATTACTCGTAAACACCAGACTCTGTCCCAGCCACTGCGTACAGGCTCCTATCGCTGAAGCATAACCGGAAGTGAAATCATTGGCATACTCACACTGGATCAGGTAATTACGTAATATGGGATATCCCTCATCAGCATAATTATATAAAAAATCACGCCAGAAATATCCCTCGTCCGGTCCCACTATGTTCGTATCGTGAGTAGAATTGCTTTCCAGTACATTCGGGGTGATAAATGCCGGTATCTCATCTGTTATTTTGGGATGAACTATATACCAGTAATATGTCTCCCGCGGTACTTCCACCTGATGCACTACCCCATTTGCACTTTTATTCCAGTATCTGGTTGTGCTGTAATAATTTTCATCTGTCACCGAATTGCCATAATCTATCACTTCCACGTAATTCAATTCCTGGTCATATTCATAGATCATCTCCGCATTCTGGATATACAGCTCAGGATATGCCCAGTCACTGCTCAGATATACAACCGAAGCTGTCGCTATACAAAAGGCGACTTCATCAATGATCGGATCATCCACTTCGTTGATCACATTTGCCCAGAATACCTGTATTTCATTATCCAGTAATCCCAGCGTAGTCTCCAACTCTGCCCGTATCCAGCCCGGTGATCTGTCTATTGCATCCTGCGCCTCTGCACTCAATTCTCCCGATAAACTTTCCACTGCTATCTGATGTAATGTTCCGGAATATTCTACACTGATGCGTTCTCCTGCTGGCAAAAATGTATCAATATTCACCGAATCCGCTAATTCCCAGCCTTCACGGTTTATCTCTTCTTCATGTCTGCTGATCTCAATAATGCCTCCCTGCCAGGGTGGTACCTGTTGTCCTGCCGGATTTACCGGCTCTGCCAGTTCACGGCAGGTTAAGCCCCGCTCCTCTGAATATAAGCTTATGATACCCGTTAATACAATTACTACTACCAGTATTTTCCTGAACATCTTTCCTCCGGTTTCTTTAGTCTTCCACGTTCCCTAATTTTATCAGTTTATCAAGCAGTTTCACTTCCTGCTCCAGATTCTCATCCCCCAATATTTTGATCTCAAGATCGAGAATATCTTTGAATTTGATGAATTCTTCCCGGTAATGCCCGCTAACACTTAGCGGAACGGAAGTTTGCTCCCATTCATTTAATTGCATTTTCTTCTCAGGCTTTGGTCTCTGCTGGTATTGCCAGTCATCATTTACCGGCACCAACTCTTCTCCATTTGCAGGTTTACGCGTGTTTATCACCCATTCCTTCAAAAGGTCTGCATAATGTACCAGCAACACTCCCTTCCTGATTCCGGGATTTATAACCGAACTCAGCAGGTGTTTTTTGATATCAACTTCCTTCCGGCTGCTGTGATGCGTCCCCATCCGGTCATCATATCCCGCTATTAAACGTATCTCTCCCTTCTTTTCAGTCTGCTTGAGTTGAACCAGGATTATTCCTCCCCGCACCTCACCGTCTTCACTTGCCGAAGGGAATAATGTCCCAATCTTCATGATCTCGCCCTTACTCTCCTCGCTGTATGGTGTTCCGCAGACTTTGACTATTTCATAACCTTCCGCATCAAGTGTCATGTTAAGATTAAAGACCAGCGGTGTTACCATATACTCAAATTCCTCATCTAACCGTTTCTTGAAATCCGCTGCAGAATGAATGCTGTAATAATTTGCTCCCTCCACCTTGCTGATCGCTTCCACCAGTTCTGTCTGAAAATCTACTCCTACTCCAATCAAAGTGGAATATAATCCCTTCTCCGAATTTTCCTTTAAAACGCCCCACAAAGAATATTTATTCGTCAAATCACGGTTTGGCATCGCATCCGTCAAAAATATGATCCGGTTCTCATATTCGCTCTTATCTGCTTTCAAATATGGATCAAATAACGTTGTACCTGCCACCATTCCCGCATGCATATTCGTTCCGCCCATCGTATGAAGTTCCATAATATGCTGCTTGATCTTGTCCATATTCGTCTTACCCACCAGGTTCATCGGCTTTGCCAGATAGGCATTGTTCTCAAATACCACCATCCCGAATCTGTCCTTCGGATTTAAGTGCTCCACCATTGAACAAATCGTCTCACAGGCTATCGTCAGCTTTGATCTGCTGTCACTCTCTTTCTGCTCACCGCCATCATAATAATATTCCGTAAACGATGAACTCATCGAACCGGATACATCAAGAACCACCACCAGATTCAACTTCTTCCGGCTGAAGTCACTCTCTTTGATATTCGAATTCAATCCCACCGAAAGCCACAATTCATTCTCTTCCTTCCACTGATTTCCTATACTCGTCATACTGTATGACGGGGAAAACATCTCCTCATCTGCACTCTCCTCCCTGCCCGTGTCAAAATAGTAATCATAAAACAACCCTTCATAAGTAATCGAACTCGCCCGTGGCAGATAGTTATTCGCAATATTATCCCGGAAATTATCTATATCCTTGGCTCCTCCCACAGAATAACCTATAGTACCCGCCTGCGGATTAGCAGAAATAGCCATACTGCTCGCTACTGATTCATTTAATCGCGTGGCACTAATAGTATCAAGTACCTTCATACCGTCCACTGTATAATTCACTCCCTGCCCCGGGTTTCGCACATTGTGGGCAATTGTCTTTTTTCCTATATCAATTTCTGCCGGCTTCAGCTCCATCACCCAGTCATCTATTTTCTCACCAGCTTCCAGAGTATCCTCTTCCGCTTCTTCTTTTACTAATTGAGGCTCATCGCTCTTGTTCTGTTCAGAAATTGCCTCCAGCGGCACAAAGATCAGGGCTAAGATTATTCCAGCTAACACTCCAAATAATACTCTGTTCATTCTAAAACCTCCTTGGTCATATTTTTGATTACTTATTAATCTCTAATATAAAAAATTCTCTCTTTCTCTTTAAAAGAAATTTATCGTTTACTTTAAAATATTGTCAACTTCTTATCTCATCTTTTTATCTGGAACCCCAGAAATTAACGCTAATTGGACTTGCACCGCTGACGGTACACCGGAAGTGGGGCGATGATGAAGTCTCAACATAGAAGGGCTTATAAGTCGTATATGTCTTATAAGCCCTATATAATATAAGAAGTTAGAATTTCCAGGTCACGAAAATTTATTTGAGGAGGATCATCTTTTTTATTGAGCTGTAATCAGCAATTTGCATCGAATAGAAATATAAGCCGGATGAGGCGGGTTCATTGTTGTCATTTTTTCCATTCCAGGTAATCTGATGATAACCGGCGGGGAATATTTCATTGATGAGGGTTTTAACTTTTTGACCTTTGAGATTATAGATATTGATGACGGTTCTGGCATTATCGTTGGCAGTGGAAAAACTGATAGTTGTTTCCGGGTTGAAAGGATTGGGGAAATTATCCTGCAGGGCAGTGACTAGAGGTACATCATTGTGATCATTATCAGTGGTGAAATACTCTACAATAGCAGATGGATCGGATTCCAGATCGGCTTGATTGACGGTGGTGAGATAGAAGCTGTAGCTGGTTTGCGGGAAGAATTCATAACTGTAATCATAAGCAGTGCCGACAGTGGTGTCAATAAACTGGAATTGTTCATCCTGGAGAGCGAAATAGATATTGAAATAACTGAAATCATTCATATCCGGCATATCCCAGGTGAGATGGAAGATGTTACCGGGCAGGGCTTCCAGGTTGAGATTTTCCGGCGGCAAGGGTGGATTGGGAACGATGCCATAATATATATTTCCATATCCGGCAGGATCAAAAATATCAATATTATCAAAGGGCCACCAGGAGTCAAAATCATGAGGATCGGGTGTATTGTCATCGAGCACAAAGAGACCGATGCGGGAATTATTTTCGGTGCCAGGATTGATCTTCCATGTTTCTTCACCTATGGGAACCATAAATTCATAGACTACGTAGCCGAGGTCATCGGAAGCTGCAACCTGGGGATCTTGTAGATAGACAACATCTCCCACACCGCCAGTATTGTAAATGGGTCGAAACCGGAGTTCATTACCGGCAGCATAATAGACAGCCCAGTAGTTACCTTCGGTATTCTCACCCACAGGTGGATACATGCCATCGCCATTATCGTCAATATAAAGAGCCACTTCATCATGGTCTTCCAAAATGGGGTCATTGAAATTGGTGAAAGCGGCGTAAAGTTCGGTTTGATCAGCGTTCATTTTCAGGTAGCCGATCAAACTGCCAATTGGCTGGGGAGTGCTGTCATAGGAACCCCAGAAATCAGAAGCATCAAAGCAGAAAGCATCATCCCACTCGTTTTCGGAAAGCATGCCATCTATAACTGGTGCGGTGCCGATGAATACTTCCAGTTCATCAACAATGAAGCCGGAGCTGATCCAGCCGAGAGCTTCATTGGAATATGGGGTCTGGTCACCTGTATCGGTCATGGCAGTAACAACGTAATAATATTCAAAACGAGGTAAGGCTGAGTCATCACTGTAGAAATTATCAGAAAAGATAATAGCTAATGGTTCATTGGGATATGGGTCAGCGGGAAAGTGTTTTCGATAAATAAAATAACCGTCAGGTTCTCCGGATGCAGGAGCATCCCAGTTAAGTTCAATAGTAATACCAGTTGCCTGGGAAGCTGTGAGATTGAGCGGAGTATCACCATTGGGAGTGAGCGTAATAGTGGCAAGATTAGTGGTTTCGCCTTCAATCACTAAGCCATCATAACAGGTATAAGACTGGTAACCGATTTTGGAATAATCAAGAATATAAAGCCCTGCGGGGATATTACTGATAGTATAAAGCCCGGCAGCATCGGTGCAGGCGTAGTAATCAACCAGTTCTGTCACTTCAACCATCACGCCGGAATTATCTTCAGAACCTTCCAGATTGACTATGCCAGTGATATTACCACCACCGAGATTGCAATCAATGGAATAAACGTAACCGCCAGAGCCCATTTCACGGGCATGCACTGCTTTTCCGCCGGTAGTGCAAAAAGAACCATCTTCAGCAAGGTCAACCGCAAAAAGCGAACCGGGAGAATCAATGGTGAAGACAGGAATATTGCTTTGGCGGCGGAAAAGGAAAAATTCGGGTCCAGTAGTACCATAGGGACCATAGCCGGAAGCAGCGATGATTGAGCCATCGCCGGAGATATCCACATCAATCACATAATCACCGGCATTTTCATAGACCCAGACAGGGGTGGGAGAATAGATATTAAAGAGATAGATCTGACCATTATATCCACCGGTGATAAAGGTTAGAGTGCCCACGGCGATAGTGCTGGCATCAGCAGAAATTGCCATTCCGCCAATCCAGTCAGAAGTTCCTCCGCCATTAACATGATAATGCCATAGTTCAGTATAGGTTTCCATATTTTCATCATATTGATAGACCCAGAGGTAACCGGAATAATCACCATTAACGATTATGCTGGCATCAGCAGAAATTGCGGGAGGGTTCTGGTTATATTCAGTGGTTTGAAAGATCAGTTCACCTGCGGAAGTTTCAAGTACGTTCATGAAATCATAGCCCCCGCCATATTGAGTGAAGATCAATATGGAAGCATCGGCGGACACGGTGAGAGTACCTGAGCCACCAGGGAAAGAGGTTTCCCAGAGCGGAGTATCATTGCCAATGCTGTATTGGAAAATATAACTGTTATTTTCACCTTCATTGTAATAGGAAAGAAAAAGCTCTTCACCGGAAGAACTTAATTGAATGCCTTTGATGGCATAACCAATTTCGAGAGACCAGGTGGGAGTAGAAGAAGCTGGAGAAAATATCTTAAGAAGCGAGCCGTCACCAACAGCCATGATACTGCCGTCTTCCAGCATATCAACAGGGTAATCGAAATCGAGGTTTCCAACTATGTGTTCCCAGGCAAGAGCCCCGGAATAATTAAAAAGCGAGACGCGTTCGGTATTGGTCTGCCAGCGGGCAAATGACTGCTGCGTAGTTCCTGAGACGAGAACATCCCCGCAAATGGCAGCAGGGTCTGATGTCTGCCAAAGATTTTCGACACGTTGGCTATTCTGGGGTAGAATTGGGAAAAGATCACTTTCGCTGTAACTCACAGTTAGTCCCTTTTCCGGATCAGTTTCCACTTGTTGCAGAATAGCAGCTCCTGAATTCAGAGCAAAAAAGCAAATAATAAAAATTACTAATAATTTGATTTTCATAATATTACCTCCGATACATTAAATGGGGATAATTATTCAGGAAGTCAAGTAAAAGATAGTAAACCTGATTGACGAGATAATAAATAATTTGACGTAAACAGTAAAAACAATCAAAAAGAGCTTATGAAAGCAAAAATACAACAGATACTGAAGACAGTGTTCGGGTACGATGAATTTCGGGACTTGCAGCAACCATTGATCCTGAATATTCTGGCTGAAAAGGACAGTCTGGGAGTGATGCCCACAGGCAGTGGAAAATCGCTTTGTTACCAGATTCCGGCTCTTATTTTACCCGGTCTCACTGTTGTTGTGTCTCCGCTGATCAGTTTAATGAAGGACCAGGTGGATCAATTGCGTGAATTCGGAGTGAAAGCCACATATCTGAATAGTTCACTGGAACGTGGGTCTTATGAGAATACTATATCCGAGATTTCCCGGCAGGAATATAAACTTTTATATATAGCTCCTGAAACACTGCTAACAGACCGGATATTCTGGTTATTACAAGGCATTCCGGTAAGCCTGATCACGGTGGATGAAGCCCATTGCATCTCGGAATGGGGACATGATTTCCGTCCGGAATATCGGCAGTTGACTATATTGCGGGAGAAATTCCCGCAGGCTGTGATCCTGGCACTGACGGCTACTGCTACTGCCAGAGTGAGATATGATATTTCCCGGATATTACAGATAGATCAGGCAAATATGTTCATTTCCAGCTTTAACCGCCCCAATCTCTTTCTGGAAGTTAACCAGAAAACTGATATTATGCGTCAGATCATTGACTTCATCAAAAAATATCCTGAACAATCAGGCATTATCTATTGTGCCACGCGTAAAGAAGTTGATAATTATACGACAAAATTGCAGACGAAAGGTTATTCCGTGCTGCCATATCATGCCGGGCTCAGTGACAGACAGCGCTGGGAGAATCAGGAGCAATTCAGCCGGGACGACGCCCTGATAATGGTGGCGACCATTGCCTTTGGGATGGGTATCAATAAACCTAATATCCGTTATATCCTGCATACTGACCTGCCAAAAAATATCGAAACCTATTACCAGCAGATCGGACGGGCAGGACGGGATGGTGAGCCGGCTGATTGCCTGCTGCTCTTTAATTATGGTGATATTGCCAAGATCAGGTATTTCTTCCAGGAAAAAGACGAAAAAGAACAGTTGCACGAAAAAGACCTTCTGCAGCAGATGATCCGTTATTGCGAAGCCGATGTTTGCCGCAGGCTGATAATACTCCAGTATTTTGGAGAAGAATATCATCAAGTGCACTGCGGAAATTGTGATAACTGCCAGACCGATGAACAGGAAAAGGATGATCTAACTATTCCGGTACAGAAATTCCTCTCCTGTATCTGGAGAACAAATGAATTATTTGGTGCAAATTATATCATCAACATCCTGCGGGGGTCAACAGAAAAAAGGATATTAGATAATGGGCATGATAAATTATCCACCTATAATATAGGCTTAGAATTCAGCAAAAGGCAGTGGAATGAACTGTTCGGGAAAATGGTTAGTGCTAGAATAATATTTCGTGATCACGAACATGGCTCACTGAAACTTACGGATAAAGCCTGGGACATTCTACACGGGAAAGTCAAATATTTGGGTATATTGCGTCAGGAGGAGAAAGCAGAAGAAAAAATCCCGGCGGAAAAAATTAAACTCGAATATGATCATGAACTCTTTAGGATACTGCGTCTTGAACGTAAGCGGATAGCAGATCAAAAAAATATTCCCCCTTATGTGATCTTTCCTGATAAGACGCTGGAGGAAATGGCATTCTATTTCCCGCAGTCTGAAGAAAGCCTGCTGACAATACATGGTATCGGTGAGATCAAAGCCAGGTCTTATGCCCCTGTTTTTTTGCCTCTGATCAAGGCGTATGCTGCGGAAAATGATAAAAAAGAAATATTCAAAAAGCTTAGACCTACCCATAAAACAAAGAACTATATCAAAACCGGAGATATGTTCAATGCCGGAAAAACTATCCCTCAAATTGCCGCTGAACTCAATTTTACTGAAGATACCATTATCAGCCATCTACAAAGTTATCTTAAATCAGGTAATCCGCTTAGCCATTACCCCGACCAGAGAGATAATTTTCCAGCCTTGGAAGATATGACCGAAATATTTTCTCATTTCCGCCAGTTAGGCACGGATTTCCTCAAACCCACCTTTGAAGCATTAAATGGCATAATTCCTTACGACCTCCTCCGCAAAGCCCGCCTCCTCTTCCTGATTTCAGAATTAAGAAACGGGAAATAGAGTTTCTTAATGGCATATTTTGACAAATATGGCAAATAGATTAAATAAGGCTTGACATCTTGAACCTGAATGTCAGCTTAGTTTCGTAAACTTTGAAGGAGTGAAACATGGTCCTAAATTTTGGAGCTAAAAATTTTTTCTGTTTCCATGAGGGAATAGATATATCTTTTGAATTAAGTCAGAATTGCCCTGATAGCATTTCAAGGGGGAAGGAAGTAGCGAATGTATTGTGCGTGAAAGGAGCCAATGCCTCTGGAAAAACCAATGCTCTTAAAATTCTGCCGACAATAGGACAATTCTGTAGTAGATCATTTGCCCTTAAACCAGATGAAGAAATCAAAATCGAGACTTTCTTTAATAATAAGAAACCAGCAGAATTTTATCTCGAGTTTGATATAGACAGGATTAAATATCGTTATGAGCTTGTGGTTACATCCCAAAAAGTGATTTCAGAAAAAATATTCAGAATAATAAAGAGAGAGACTTTGATCATTGAAAGAAAGGAAAATGATTTCATTAAATGTATCAAAGGTTATGCTGATCTTAAAAAAATAAAATTGCGGTCAAATGCTTCACTAATCAGTACAGCCTGGCAATATGAAATTAATAGTATTAAAATGCTATATCATATTTTTGACAATATATTATCTAATGTTAATTATTTAGGTCTTTCAGAACATAAATTGGACATTTTTATGGTTTCTGAGATTTATAATGCTAATAATGATTTGTTTGAGTTCATAAAAGATATTATTCGCAGTTGTGATTTGGGAGTAATGGATATCAAGATCATGAATAACACCAATACAGATGGGAAAGTTTTTTATTTTCCAATGTTTTACTACAAAGTTAAACAAAACACATACAGTTTATCCTTTTATAATCAATCAAGCGGAACCAGAGCTTTGTACCTGGACTTAATCTTATATTGGTATGCATTAAGATCAGGTTCAGTGCTGGTCATGGATGAGTTTGATATAAATTTTCATCCCCTTATCCTGCCAAAACTGGTCGAATTGTTTACTTCAAGTAAATCTAATCCACAAAACGTCCAGTTCCTATTTACAACCCATAATACGGAAATAATGGATGTGATGGGCAAATATAGAACTATTCTGGTAAATAAGGATGATAATGAAAGCTATGGTTACAGACTGGATGAGATTCCGGGAGACATGGTACGTAATGACAGATCAATAATTCCAATCTATAACGCAGGTAAAATTGGGGGAATTCCTAGAATATGAGCCGTTTTCGTAACTCGAAGCAAGAAATTTTCATCAGTTCAATCTCTACTATAAGCCTTGAAGAGGAATCAAACGATACTGCCTCTCGCTGCAAATTCAATTTCAGTTTCATGGATTTTTCTCAAACAGCCGGACAGAAATTTCAAGACTGGAAGGAATTTCAGTTAGTTAAACTAATGGATAAACTAAAAGGTTACAGTAGAAAATCGCTTGAATACTAGAAAAAGCAAAGAGTCGGCTCCGGAAAACATAATGTTCTGGAAGTGTATGATAATTTTCCCCATAACTCTGATTTTGTTCATCCCAAGCATGTACCACATCAAGCACTATGGTCAAGGTTTCATCTTGAAAACAAAGCCCGTTTGATTGGTTTTGTGATTCCTCCCACATACAGTAATCAAGAACAAAATCAATCTGGCTATCTTTTTGACTGCAATACTTTTTACGTGGTTTTTCTTGACAAAGACCATAGATTCTTTAAAACTAAGAAGTAGTAAAAAATTGCTGATTAAGAAATAATCACTAAAACAACTTTTAGGACTTACGAGTCATATTGACTTATATCACTGGAAGGTGAAAATATTGACATGCTGGAATAACTTAATAATATTTGAGCCATAAAACTGGAAGGAAATGGTAATGCAAAAAATATTTGTGATCACTCTATTATTTTGGTTTGGTTTTGTGATTTATGCACAGCCCTGGGATATACCTGTAACGCGGAACATTCTGGAAGATGAGCATCCGGTGGGAAGTTATCAGGAATATCTGGCAGGATTGGAAATAAAAGAAACAGATTACCGGGAAGAACTGCGAAGAACAGGAAGGGAACGTGGCACGTGGTTATGCGTTGTGGAAGCAGAATTATATGAAAATTTGACGACGGAACTGACAGTCTGGGTTCAGGATCTGGAGCGTGAAGCCAGGAATGTGATAATCATCAGTTGGACAGGTACATCATATATTGATCTGAAAACAGTGATCAGTGATTATTATTATAATGATAATATTTCCGGTGTATTTTTACTGGGAAATCTGCCTGTATTCTGGTTTGAATTATGGGAAGACTGGGATGGTGATAATATCCAGGGCGAAGGCGAGGAGTGGGTAGAATTTCCGATGGAGGAATATTTTGCAGATCTGGATGGGATATGGAGCGACCTGGATCATGACGGGATATATGATCTGCATGATGGCGAAATGGATGCGGAGCTGGCAGTCAGCCGTCTGCGAGGTGATAATCTTGATCTTGCGGGTGAGGAAGTAGAGCTTATTCAGAGCTGGTTTGAACGAAATAACCTGTATCGTAACGGAATTATGGAAGACAGCGATATAGCCCTGGGGTATATAGATGATGACTGGTCATCCTGGGCAGAAGAATATCATGATGCTCTGGCGATGAGTTATGTAAATGTCGAGATGGTGAGTGAGATCAACAGCACAACAGCAAACGATTATCGGGAAAACCGCTGGAACGGGAACTATGAATGGATACAGGTACATGTACATTCCGGACCAGATGCCCATTATTTTTATCAGAATAACGGAAACAATTATAACCTGGTGCATAACAGCGAAATACCGCCCTATAATCCAACAGCCCTGTTTTATAATTTGTTCTGCTGTTCGATTTCGAGATACACGGAGGCAAATTCCATGGGCAGCCTCTACGTGCTGGGCAATGATCAGGGGCTGGCAACAATTGGTTCAACCAAGACAGGTGCAATGCTGGAATTCATGAATTTTCACATCCCGCTGGCTTCGGGATTTGAAATGGGCGAAGCGTTCCGGCAATGGTGGAATGATACCATGTACGAATATGAATCTTCCGGCTATCAGCAGTGTTACCGGAGCTGGTTTTATGGTATGATGCTGACTGGTGATCCCACGCTGATCACAGAATATGAGCCGGTGGCAGAGCGGGGAGATGTGGATTATAATGCAAGTATTGAAGCTTATGATGCTTCAATGGTACTCAGATATTTTGTCGGTTTGGAGCCGGGAGTGGCATGTCCCTTGCCCTGGGGTGCAGCGAGATTCTATATAGCAGATACTGACGGCAATGGAGTGATAGAAGCCTATGACGCTTCTTTGATCCTGCAGTATTACGTGGGAATTATCACAGAATTTCCGGTAGCACGGGAATAAATTTCAGTTTTTCAATCAGGTAGCTTTAATTAAAAAATAAAACATAATGCCCGTGAAAAAAATACTTTACAATTCTAAAGGAAAATATAGTTGAGGAAAAGAAAATAATTACAGGAAAATTAATTATATTAGGGAGGAAAAGATATGAAAAAGATCATCTTTATAGTATTAGCTGGGTGTATTGCCCTTTTATGCCTGGCACAGGATTCATTTGAAGAATACAGTAATCAACAGAATCAGCAGCAGAATGAATATATTACTCAGCAGGAAACTGCATTCAAAAATTTTCACCAGCAACAGGATTCTTTATTTATCCAATACAAAGAGGCAATTGAGAAATTATGGAACGAATTCCGGGAGTCCACTCCCAAGGATTGGGTGAGTTATAATGAAGATTTCACAGGTCGCAGCGAAGTATCATTCGAGTCGGGGGATATTAAAGTAGATGCAGTAGTGGAGACAGATTCGGAGGTTGATCAGACAAAAGCCCAGGAAACTATCAAGCAGCAGATAATGAGCATATTGGAAGAAAAAGACAGTACCGAGAAGCCGATCCTGGCGGAACAGGTGAAAAATCCGCAGGACTCAGGAAAAGTGATCAGCGAAACAGAGATAGAGCAACTGGCAGAACAAATAGCAGCAACCGCCACGAAAGAAGAAATTATCGGCTCAGATAACCAGCCCCGCGTTAAATATACAATCTCGCTGGAATTGATTCCCGATCATGTGCGTAAACGGGCAGAAAAATATAAACCTATCATTGAGAATTTCTGTAAAAAATATCAGATTGATGCCAGCCTGGCTCTGGCAATAGCACATACGGAGTCATATTTCAATCCCAAAGCCTATAACAGGAGCGGTAATGCTTACGGCATGATGCAGATCGTACCTAAATATGCTGGATTAACGATGAATAACGAGCTGTTTAAAAAAAACCAGAAACCTTCTTCCGGAGATTTATTCAATCCTGAAATTAACTTGCAGATGGGGATCGGATACCTGCGCTGGCTGACTGATAACAAATGGGATAAAGTGACGAATGAGACAAATCAGACATATTGCCTGATCTGCAGTTATAATGGCGGACCTGGCACTATCTATAAAGCAATGACTGGAAAAATGAATAAGATAGGACAAGAGAAGTGGGATAAAATGTTCGCTGACCTTTCAACCATGGAAAATCAGAAACTCTATAAAAAACTCTGCAAAGATGTGCCCTACGAAGAAACTCGCCACTATATCGAGAAAGTGGTGGGCAAAATGAATGAAGAATATGCCATGGGGAGGAAATAAAACAAAATATCTTACATGGCATTAATTCCATAGAGATTTATAAATTTCCAAAGGGATGCACAAGGGAATATAATGAATGAAGTTGAATTAAATTTTATTTTACAGGAAGGCGAATCTTATTTCATAGAATTTAAACAGAATATTTCTAAAAGTATTTCAAAAGAAATGATAGCATTTGCTAATGCTTCAGGAGGTAGAATATTTATTGGAATTGATGATAAAGGAAATATTCCTGGTATAAATATCACGAACAGTTTAAAATCAAGGATTAATGACTTTGCAAAAAATTGTTCACCCTCTGTTACAATGACATTAAGTGAATACAAAAATGTCTTGATCATAAATATACCGGAAGGCAAAGATAAACCATATCAATGTTCTGAAGGTTTTTATATCAGGATGGGTGCAAATGCACAGAAAATGACCCGAGAACAAATCATTGAATTTTTACAATCTGAAGGCAAAGTAAGGTTTGAAGAACAATATGATAGCAGATTTAATTTTAATATGCACTATGATGCCAATAAATTAAATGACTATCCGAATGTCTCCGTAAAACTTGACAATAATATTAAAAAGGGGA
>CAZAHZ010000008.1:0-24807 GCA_964485055.1 uncultured Candidatus Cloacimonadota bacterium | reverse complement strand
AATGGTCGTCATCTGCGTCCCACTTGCGGAATACGCCAGCGGTACACGTCTGACTGGGCTTGGGAAAAGTGTAATTAAATTTTAGGGGAATAGCAATCAAATAGATAATATATAGTTGACGGATGAGATGGGGAAAATTTTGTTGCAGAAAAGTAATATAATAATGTGAGGTAGTAATGAGTAACAATCCATTAATTGAGTTAAAACGAGTTGGCAAGTATGATGCAATCCCCTTTGATGAGATCGAGATGGGTCATTTTTTACCAGCAATCGAATATGGTTTGAAGGAAGCAGAGGAGAATCTGTCAAAGCTCCGGAATAATCCTGATAAGCCCAATTATGATAATACGTTTCGGGCAATGCAGGAGCTTTCTGAAGTAATAGATATAGCAACCGACGTATATTTTAACCTGATGAGTGCAGAGTCAAATGATGAATTCAAGCAGCTTGCCCAGGAGATAGCACCTAAGCTGTCGTTATTTTCCAGTAAGATGATCTCGGATCCGATTTTGTTTGATAGAGTGAAGAGCGTTTATGAACGTCGCGAAACCATGGGATTGACCAGTCAACAGCGGCGGGTGGTGGAGAAGCAGTATCGGGGTTTTATTCGTAATGGAGCGTTACTATCGGAAGCAGAAAAAGAGAAACTGCAAAAAATGGATATGGAGCTATCTCAATTAGGACCGAAATTCGGACAGAACGTATTGGGAGCAACTAATGCCTGGACAAAACACATTACCGATGAGAAAATAGTAGCCGGAATACCTGAGAATGCGTTGAAGGCAGCAGCGTATCGGGCGAAGCAGAAAGGATTTGAAAATGGATGGTTATTTAACCTGCAATATCCGAGCGTGATACCCGTAGTCACTTATTGCCAGGATCGAGGTTTTCGTGAGGAAATAAATACTGCGTATAACAGCCGGTCATTCCGGGATGGATTTGATAATCAGGAGATATTGAAGCGAATAGCCTGTCTGCGATATGAAAGAGCCTGTTTACTGGGTTATAAGACACATGCGGAGATAGTGCTGGAAGAGCGTATGGCAAAGAAACCGGAAGAAGTGGTAAATTTTCTGGACCGGTTATACGATGCCAGCATAGAGCCGGCAAAGCAGGAATTACAGGAATTAAAGGAATTTGCTTTTGAGCTGGATGGATTGAAGGACTTTATGCCCTGGGATCTAAATTATTACAGTGAGAAATTGAAGCAGAAGAAATTTGACTTTGATGATGAGGAACTGCGACCATATTTCAAGATGGAAAATGTGGTAAGCGGAGTTTTTCAGGTAGCAGAAAAACTTTATGGGATCAAATTTAATGAAATCACGGATATTCCGAAATATCATCCCGATGTGCAGGTATTTGAAGTAAGCGAGTCCAGCGGTGAATATATTGGATTGCTGTATGTGGATCTATTTCCACGGGAGACCAAGCGAGGTGGAGCTTGGATGACAACCTTCCAGACGCAAGGCTATGTCTGGGGCAAAGACAGGAAGCCACATGTATCAATCGTAACGAATTTTACTCCATCTACGGAAGATACACCTTCGCTGTTGAGTTTTAATGAAGTAACCACTCTTTTCCATGAATTTGGTCATTCGCTGCATGGGTTGTTATCAGATGTTAATGAAGTATCACTGGCAAGTCCTAATGTATATTGGGATTTTGTGGAACTGCCATCTCAGATCATGGAAAACTGGGTGGAAGAAAAAGAAACGCTGGCATTATTTGCTCATCATTACCAGACAGGTGAATTGATTCCGGATGAATTGATCGAAAAGATAAAAAAGTCAAAATCATTCAATGCCGGGACAGGCTCACTGCGGCAATTACGTCTCGGCTATCTTGATATGGCGTGGCATAATGTGGATGCCTGTGCAATTGGAGATGTGTATGGATATGAACTGGCAGCAACCAACAAAGCAAACCTGATGCCATCTATACCAGGGCGAAACAGTTCCTGCTCATATTCGCATATTTTTGCCGGAGGATATTCATCAGGATATTATTCATATAAGTGGGCAGAGGTACTTGATGCAGATGCCTTTGAGCTATTCAAGGAGCGGGGTATATTCGATCAGGCGACAGCCAGTTCATTTAGGAGTAACATATTATCTAAAGGAAATACAGATGAGCCGATGAACCTTTTTGTGAAATTTCGAGGACGTCAGCCTGACCCGGATGCTTTGCTTCGACGAGTAGGTTTGAAATAGCGTTAATTGAAAGCGGGAAAATAATATTTTATCTATAAATAAACATGAAGGTACCCGGACTGGACAGGAATTTCCAGACGGGTACTTTCTATTTCTTTATGACTACTGGTTAATGCTCAAATAACTATGAAAAGGTTTCTACCGTATATTGCAGCCTTAGGCGCTATGTTTTTCTGGGCATCATCATTTATAGTGATCAAGATAGCATTCAGATATATGGGACCATTGACATTAACCTTTTTGCGGATGGCGATTGCTTCGGCAATAATGCCGATATTATATTATTTATCACCGCAGCGAGATCGCATCAAAAAGGAACATATTCCTCATTTTATGCTGCTTTCATTCTTTGAGCCCTTTTTGTATTTTATCGGAGAAAGCAATGGCATGGTATATGTTCCCGCTTCTTTAGGAGCCGTTATAATTTCTCTTATCCCGCTGATAACGCCCATATTTGCCTGGTTTCTGATCAAAGAACCGATCACGCGATGGGGAGTGATCGGGACAATATTATCCTTTGCCGGAGTGGTGGTGATCGTATTGGAACGCGGTGAGACCGAAGCAACAGCCAAAGGCATAGCCTTTCTCGCTCTGGCAGTGCTATCTGCAGTTGGTTACGGGATCAAATTACGTCAGATGGCAAGGGAATATCGTCCTGTGACAATCGTGATGGTACAGACATTTTTGGGGGTGATCTACTTTTTACCTGTCTTTCTGATCTTTGAAGGAAGACGATTTTTTAGTAATCTGCCTCCACTCAATGCCTGGTATCCGGTGATCGGACTGGCTGTATTCTGTACCTGCGGAGCTTTTCTGTTATTTACTTCGGCGATGAAGAAGATAGGGCTAAACAATGCAAATATATTCAGTAATTTGATCCCGGTATTCGCAACAATTCTTGCCTTTTTGGTATTGCATGAAACAGTCAGCTTTCGCAAGGCAGCGGGGATAATAATTGTAGTAAGTGGATTGTTTTTATCCCAAATACCCGCTTTCAGAAAAAAGACCGGAAAAATATGAGAAGATAAAATGCTTTACATAAATAGGAAATAGAAGATTATAGATTCTGATCATGATAATATATCATTGGAGGTTCAATGGATGATATAAGATTTAAGAAATTTTATGTGCGCCCGAATTTTCCGGAGAATTTACAGGAATTGATGGAGCTGGCAGATAATCTCTGGTCAACCTGGGATACCTCAGCCTATCGCCTTTTTCTGCGTATAGACCCGGTATTATTTCGCTCAGAGAAACACAATCCGGTGAGTATAATACGCAATATTTCTGAAAGCAGGATCAAGGAATTGAGTAATTCCCCAGGATTTGTTAAGGAACTGGAAACGGTTTACCGCAAGTTCAAGGAATATTTGAGTTTCGAAGGTCAATATATGAAGGAATATGAGAAGAAACTCAATGTAGCGGAAGATTTCAAGATAGCGTATTTTTCAATGGAATATGGACTTCATGAGAGCCTGCCAATCTATTCAGGAGGATTGGGCGTGCTATCGGGAGATCATCTGAAGGGAGCGAGTGATCTGGGATTACCTTTTTATGGTTTTGGACTTTTATACAGATTTGGATATTTCAATCAGCGTATAAACCTGGAAGGGATGCAGGAAGAAGTTTATGAGGAAAACAACTGGTACACAAAATCCGTACATAAAGTTAAAGATGCCGAAGGAAAAGACCTGATATTTACAATCATGCTGGGCAATGAGATCTGTTATATCCAGCCCTGGTGTATCAATGTAGGTAAAGTACCGTTATATTTAATGGATACGAACCTGATCATGAATAAGGACAAGTTCCGTCATATAACCGATTATCTATATGTAACCGACCGTGAGATGAGATTATTGCAGGAACTTGTGTTAGCATACGGGTCAGCAGAATTAATGAAGCTACTGGAACTTAAACCGACGATCTATCATCTGAATGAGGGTCATTCAGCCTTTTTGATCATAAAAAGAATTGAGGATCTGATCACGGCAGGAGGCTGCAGCTATGATGAGGCAGTAGAACTGATCCATTCCAGCACAGTATTCACAACCCACACACCCGTGCCGGCAGGTAATGAACGCTTTAGCAACGAGATAGTGGAGATGTATCTGAAAGACCGTTGCCAGGCATTTGGCAAAAGCTTTAATGAAATCAAACAACTCGCAGCCGAAACCGGAATGGAAAATCAATTTTCCTTATCAGTTCTCGCAATACGGTTCAGTAATTATATTAATGGTGTTTCCAAAATACACAGTGAGGTCTCCAAAGAGATGTGGCATTCCATTTATCCGGGAGTCTGCAAAAAAGAAATGCCCGTTCACGGAATAACTAATGGAGTACATATTCAAAGCTGGTTAGGACCGCAACTGGTGGAGCTATTTGATCGGTATCTTGGTTCCGGTTACCGCCATGTGGCAGAAGAGAAATCGGTCTGGGAAAATATATTCACCATCCCTGAAACCGAGATATGGGAAGCACACATGCAGCGAAAACAACAATTGATCAGTTACATAAATAAAAGGCTGGAGCAATCACTGGTCTATAAAAGCGATTTGAAGATGTTTCATAAAGGTCGCAACCTGGTATTAGATTCTTCGCATTTGATAGTAGGTTTTGCCAGAAGATTCGCACCCTACAAACGGGCTGATCTGATACTGAAATACCCTGACCGATTGTTGAAGCTGCTTAACCATCCCACCCAGCCAATCCAGTTTGTTTTTGCTGGAAAAGCACATCCTGCCGATACCAGCGGTAAGGAACTTATCAAGAAGATAATAGAATTTGCGAGGGAGAATGATGTTCAGGATAAATTTGTCTTTCTGGAGAATTATAATATAGACGTAGCGCGGCATCTTGTGCAGGGAGTAGATGTCTGGCTGAATAATCCGATCAAACCGCTGGAAGCAAGCGGAACTTCGGGCATGAAAGCCGGAATAAACGGAGTTCTGAATTTTAGTGTTATGGATGGCTGGTGGCCCGAATGTTATGATGGAGAAAATGGCTGGGCAATCGAAGCAGGCGAGGGAATTGAGGATCAGGAACTGCGAGACCGCCTGGAAGCCGAAGAACTCTATTATAAGCTGGAAAATGATATTGCTCCATTATATTATACCAGAAACAAGAACGGCTACCCGTCTGCCTGGATAGCAAAAATGATCAATTCCATGTATTCGGTTGGCAGAGGTTTTAATATGCACCGCATGTTGAGAGAATATGTTAATGATTTCTATCTTCCCGGCTCGCTTTATTCCAAGATACTAAGTCAGGACAATCAGAAATGCCTGAAAGAACTGGTTGACCTCAAGCATATTCTGGTGGAAAGATGGGACAAAGTGCGGATTTCTGATCTTAAACTGGATCTGCACGAAAACTCGATCGTCTGGAGCGGACAACAGATACCGGTAGTTGCTACAACTTTTCTGAATGGGCTTGATGATGACCTGCTGGAATGTGAGATTTTCTATAGATATGATGATAAATTCTCCATAGCAACACTGCGAAAAACTCGTAATGAAGGAGATTTTACTGTTTTTGAAGGGAATGTGAAAATAGTAAGTTCAGGAATTCAATATTTTAACGCCCGGATCAAGCCTCGTCCTTATCTTTTCCGCGATTTTTTAAATCTTGTGAAATGGTACTATTAAATAGATTGCATCTAAGATGAATAAAGCGACGAGAGAATTTGGCAGGGGGCTGGCAGTTAATCGCAACAAGCTCTTTATCAAAGAGATACCATCCTACAGATTTACCTCTCTGGGCAAACTGGCTAATGGAGCAGCACCTGATATTATTCACACTGTGCAGATATTGAATGAAAACCTGAAGAATAAACTGCAAGGTCTAAGTGCAGGTGAATTGAAAGCAATTATCACAATCTCGGAAATGAGCTTTCAATTAATAGAGAATTACACACAAAAGAGAGCAAATGATCTGCTGCCCGGGATCAGCAATTATCTGAAAACATCACAAGGATTGGAAAGCTACTATAATTTTCTGGAGCTTTACAGAATAAGCTTCCTTAAACTTAAATTCGAGCGCGATAATGAAACCCACTTCGATTACCTGATCAGTGAGATCATTATAAATTGGATGAATAATATCAATCCAGCCTTTAAACCGTATTATCCGCTTTTTGATAACTCACAGATTTTAAAAGAAAGTGGAAATTTCGTTGTAATGCAGGAACTTATAAATTATATTCAGACTGAGACACCAAAAGATGGCATCATTAATACCGGAAACAGAGGATTATACCAGTTATTACGTGAACCGGCTCTTAGATTTCCGGATTCCATTAAAGCACAACTGGAATATATCCTGGAGAGCTGGAGTGATTTTCTGGATGATACCACCCCAATTCTGCAAAGTCTTGATCTTATGAAAGAAGAAGAGAAGCAGTTTACAGGTGATTTTGGTCATCCTCCTATTCTTGATTATAAATCTCTGTCTGATGAAGATAATGAAGAGAATTATTCCAAAGATACTGACTGGATGCCAAGTCTGGTTCTGCTAGCCAAAAGCACTTATGTCTGGCTGCACCAGCTTTCACTGAAATACGGTTATTCGATCAGAAAGCTCGATCAGGTTCCTGATACTGAGCTGGAGCTTTATCGTCAACGCGGTATAACCGGGCTATGGCTGATAGGTATCTGGCAACGCAGCTATGCATCTGAAAAGATCAAGAGCCGAAATGGAGACCAGCAGGCGATAGCCTCTGCCTATTCGCTTGAAAGCTACAGGATTGCAGACGATCTTGGCGGCGATGATGCTTGGTATGATCTGGCTCATAGAGCTGGTCGCTGCGGTATCCGCCTCGGTTGTGATATGGTGCCCAATCATACAGGCATAGATTCCGAATGGATCGTCCACTATCCGCAGTGGTTTCTGCAAAGGGAAAAATCTCCTTATCCCTCCTATCATTTCACCGGTGAAAACCTGTCCAGACATCCGGAAGTGGAAGTCCGGATTGAAGACCATTATTATGCTAAAACCGACGCAGCAGTCGTTTTTGAATTGCATGATAGACTTGATGACAGCTACAGATATATTTATCATGGCAATGATGGCACTGGCTTGCCATGGAATGACACAGCTCAACTTGATTATACACAGGAAGAAGTGCGTCAGGCAGTCTTACAGGAAATCGTGGATATTGCCCGAAAAATACCCATAATTCGCTTTGATGCTGCCATGACGCTGGCAAAAAAACACTATCAGAGATTATGGTTTCCGGTTACCGGTACTGGCGGTGACATTCCATCTCGCAGCGAATACAGTATGACTAAACAGGAATTTGATCAGGTCTTCCCGCGTGAATTCTGGCGTGATGTTGTTGACCGCATTGCAGCAGAAGTGCCGGATACTCTTCTGCTGGCAGAAGCTTTCTGGATGATGGAAGGTTACTTTGTCCGCAACCTGGGGATGCACCGCGTCTATAACAGTGCCTTTATGCACATGATGCTGCGGGAGGATAATGCCTCTTTCCGCCGGACTATCTATAATACTCTGGAATATGATAAGCGTATCTTGAAGCGTTTCGTCAACTTTATGAGTAATCCTGATGAAGAGACAGCAATCGGACAATTTGGTGATGATGACAAATACTTTGGCGTTTGCGTGACGATGTGCACATTACCTGGCTTGCCAATGTTCGGTCATGGTCAGATTGAAGGTTTCAGAGAAAAATATGGCATGGAATTCGCCTCCCCCAGGATGATGGAAATTGAAAACAAGTATCTGATAAAGCGGCATGAACAAGAGATTTTTCCAATTCTCAAAAGACGAAAGATCTTTGCTGAAGCTGATAATTTCCGCCTTTTCGATTTTATGGATAACTTTGATCATCTGAATGAAAGTGTGATGGCTTTTAGTAATTATAACCTGGATACTCACTCGCTGGTTATCTATAATAACAGCTTTGAGCGGACAAAAGGCAGAATATTTACTGCCAGTAATTATGACCTCGATCAGGATAATAATATTGAAATTACAAAAATCAGTCTGGGTGAGATCCTGGGCTTGCATTATGGTCCCGATAGCTTTATTGTTTTTCACGATATGGTAACAAACCTGGAATATCTGCGATATTGCGATGAAATCCTGACCAGTGGATTTGAACTCGAACTTAATGGCTACGAATACCACGTATTTGCCGATTTTAAGGAAGTTCTGGATAACGATGAGCATAAACTCAATCTTGTCTATAAACACCTTGAAAAAAATGGTACTGACAGTATCGAATCCATGAAAAAAAGGATAATTCTCCGTCCTCTTCATGAAAAATTGATGAAACTGTTTTCCTATGGCATGATCTCCAACCAGGAATTACTGATCAGCGGAGAATTAAAAGACCCCCAGGAACGGAAATTCTTCCTCGAACATGACCTCTTCCCCGCTATTCTGGAATTTCATTCTACTTTCATGGAAATGGAAAATTTTATACCCTGGACTAAAGAGAGACTGATCAAGAATAACCTGACATTTTTAAAAAATGCCGAACTGGTTATAATCCGTCGCAAACCTGCCTGCAGAAAACTGCCCCCCAGTTGCCTGATTGCTGCCTGGACTTTGCTGCGTGAGATCAGGATCAGAGCTGTCGAAAATCAGAAGGATATTTTCAATATAATTGATAAGTATCTGCTCAATGAACCTCTACAGGAAATATTTGCCAAACGCTGCCCAGGTCTAAATCCCCGGCTATGTCTCGATATTGTTTATTCCTGCCTTGAATTTGAGGATTTCTGGGTGAAATTATTGATTGATGAGCAGAAACCAGCCTTTTATCATCTGCTTAACATTGATAATATTAAAATTGTTATTCTCGTGCACGAATACAACGGCATCCGCTGGTTCAACCAGGAAGCATTTGACATTCTTTTCTCTGCCCTTGAGCTTGTTAACAGGCTTAATCGAGCCGAAGGCAGCAGAAATAAACTATTGTCGGATTTAAACAGGATCAGCGAATATTTCTCTGATCTATATAATTTTGCCTCAAAATCAGAATATGATTATGATAAATTCCTTACTTACCTGATGAATAGATCAAAGGAGGAATAATGCCAGGTATTGATATTGATGAAGAATTCAACAATACGATAATAAAATCCAAAAAACCTCGGATTCTGATCTGCACTCCTGAAATTACCGAACTTCCCGAAGGTGTTGGAAATGCCGCAAACCTGATAACTGCCAAAGGCGGTGGTCTGGGTGACATCTCTGCCAGCCTCGTCCGCTATTTCAGTGATGCGGATAAATATGAAATCCACGTGGTTATTCCCAAATATGATAATCGCATAAAACATCTGGCTGATATCACTAATAAGCAAATAGACAGACTCACCCTGGTTCTGCGAGGCAAGGGTATCCACCTGGTAAATGACAGTGCTTTTGCCCATCTCACCACTCCCTATGAGGATAACAAAGTGCATTCCCGCGTCCGACGTGCTCTGGCTTTTCAAAGGCATATTATTAACGACCTCATTGACTGGATACTGCCAGATGTCATTCATTGCAATGACTGGATGACTGCCCTTATTCCGCCTGCTGCCAAAGCAAAAGGTGTCAAAACGCTCTTTACGCTCCATAACTTCTTTACGGAATTGCAAACCCTAAAGCAGATAGAACTTTCCGGTCTGCGTCCCTTTGATTTCGGAGAAAATCTTTACTTTGAAAAGTTTCCGGAAAACCTCCTTAAAAACTGGGAGAAATACTTTAATACGAACCGCGTGGATTTCACTGCCAGTGCTATCTTCGCCTGTGATCATTTTAATACGGTCAGCCCTTCTTTTCTGGAAGAACTCATCGCTGGAAAATTCTCCTCACTTGTTCCCGAATCCATCTTCCATACTATTCGTGATAAATATCAGCAGGGCAAAGCCTCCGGTATCCTGAATGCCCCTAATATGCACGTCAATCCCCGGCTGATGTCCAATATCATTAATTACAGCCGTAAAAATATTATCGAAGGAAAGGCTGTTAATAAAGAAGATTTCCAGCGGTTAATGGGCTTGCCTCTCGAACCTGACATTCCTCTGTTCTACTGGCCCAACCGCCTGTATTATCAAAAAGCCCCTGATCTCCTGCTCGATAATGTCGCCTATTTCTTCTCTCGCTACAATATCCAGATCGCTATTGTTGCCAATGGAGATATTGAACTGGAACATCAGGCTATCAAACTGGCTCAAAAATATCCTCAGTTAGCCTATAAACCTTTTGACGAAAATCTCAGCAATCTGGGTAAAGCTGCGGCTGATTTTATTCTCATGCCTTCCCGCTACGAACCTTGCGGATTGCCGCAAATGGAAGCTCCTAAATTCGGCACATTACCTGTTGTGCATGCCACCGGTGGTCTCAAAGATACCATCAGGCAACTGGATGTTTCCCACGATAGCGGTAATGGCTTCCTCTTTAAATTGAATGATAAAGTTGGCTTGGAATACGGTCTCATTGAAGCTCTGGAATTTTATAAACTTCCCCTCGAAATTCGTGAAAAGCAGATCAGAAGAATTATGACCGAAGCTGAGCAGGATTTCAGTTTAGCTGCTACTGCTCAGAAATATATGGAAATCTATGATCGCCTCATTGAAGATAGCCTGCATAATAAGTAAATTATGACCTTTGCGGATTATTCTTCTTTACGTATTCTAATGTAACTGCTATTTTGCTCTAAAATACTTAAGGGGTGGGTTTATGCAGGAAAAGTGGTATTTTATTATCAATTCTACCGCCGGGAATGGCAAAACGGGGAAGAAAATAAATTCCCTTATCCAGCATCTAAATCAACATTCTCTCGATTACCAGATCGAACTTACCCGCTACCCGCGTCATGCCATTGAATTAGCCCGGATTGCCTGTCAGGAAGGATATAAAAACATCATTGCAGTCGGCGGTGACGGCACTGCCAGTGAAGTTGCCACCGGAATTGCCCGCTCCGAATTCTCAGAAAATGTCAATTTTGGTATTGTCCCCGAAGGCGGAGGCAATGATTTCAGCCGTAATCTGCACCAGAGCCATGGCATAGAAAAATGCCTCTCCCAGTTATTGAATGGCAAGATCATCAAAATAGATATTGCCACCATCGAAGATCATATCATCCTCAATTCTTTTGGCATTGGCTTTGATGCGCAGGTTGCTGCCATTGCGAACAAGATCAAATTCTTGAATGGTCTGCCCCGTTACCTGGCAGCTATCGGAATTGCCATGTTCAAATTCAGAAATTTCCCCCTCAAGATCATTGTGGATGATAATGAAGTTCTCGAAGGTAAATTCCTCCTCGTTGCTATCGGTAATGGCAAATATGCCGGAGGCGGCTTCAAATTGAACCCCGAAGCCCTGATTGACGATGACTACCTCGATGTGATGCTGGCAAGAGATGTCACCTTTCTACGTGTTTTCAGCGTTATCCCCAAAGCTATTGAAGGTCTTCATGTCTCCGAACGCGAGGTCAGCTTCATCCGCTGCCGTAAAATCGAAATTTTCTCCCCTCTTAACCTCCCGGTCTATTTCGATGGTGAAATCCCAAAACTTAAAGACCCCAAACACCTCAAAATTGAACTTTCCCCTAAAAAACTAAACCTCATCATCCCCAAATAACCAAAGCTGTTTAGCCAAGTCACCGCAAGTCATCCGTGTACCGCTGGCGGTACCCCGCAAGTGGGACGCAGATGACGATCAAGCCTTCATAAATTTAACTGCCCTCTTCCCGTGTCTGCGTCCCACTTGCGAAATACGCCAGCGGTACACGTCCACTTGATCTCCCAAAATCACATCCCATCTATCATAAACAGCCAAGTTACATTTCATCCTTCATCCTTAATTTTTAATCCTTAATTTCTTTCCGTGCCTTCCGTGTTTTCCGCCTGCCATGCCGAAGCTTTACGTTATTGCTCAGTAGCTTTAGCGGAAGGGAATGCGAAGGATGGTGGTTAAATCTCTTCTTTATTTTACCAGCAGTACACATCCACTCAACCGAGTCGTCTTTATACTGCCCCGATGCATCGGAGTACCCGCAAATAAAATGAAAATGACAACAAATATCTTTAATTTTAATATATCTTTTCGCGGATTTCGCGTTTTCTAGATGAGCCGTAGTCATCGAAGGCTATTCGTTGTAAAAATTCTTAAATTAAGTCTTTCCCATCCATTCTTCACAGCCTTGCCGAAGCTCTAACACAAAGGTAGAAAAGTTGCACACGAAACGATACCACATATTTTCGTTGGGTCGTTTAGAGTGCGACTGGTAGGGATTTGCGGTAAATTTGCGAAGAGGCTGTGGGTAAGGTGGAGGAGGTGAAATGATATAAATTTTGGAAAGCAGGAAAAAGTAACTTCAGTGATCCGGAAAGAAATAAATTTTTACAGGAGTCAGATAATTTTACACGAGCAGCGGGTAAGATAAATTCATATTTACTTTTATGCAGGTGATTTAGACTGAAATTCGGGGAATTCTTTTTTTTAATTGACATATTTGAAGTTAAAGAGTTATAAGCAATAAGGGTAAAAAACAGGGGCTGTTAAATGAAGAAAGAAGAAGATTTCCTAAAGAGATTTGAGTCGAATATCCGGCGACAGAAGCTGATGCATCATCGTGATCATATTCTGGTCGGATTTTCGGGTGGGCCGGATTCAACTGCATTATTGACAGCACTTTATCATTTACGGAGCAAATACCGGTTAAATCTTTTAGCAGCTCATATCAACTATAATCTGCGGGGAGAAGATAACGCCAGGGAAGAGAAATTTGTCAAAGATTTCTGCTTTTCCCATAATATTTCGCTTTTAATCAAGCAATATGATGCTGGCAGCGACAGGATAAATGAAAATAATCTGCGTGATTTTCGCCGGAACTGGTTCGACTCGCTGGTAACGTTATATAAAATAGATAATATCGCCCTGGGTCATAACCGCAGTGATCAGGCGGAAACCATCTTATACCGGCTGATAAGAGGCAGTCTTTTGACTGGACTGGCAGGTATCCGACCTCGCAGTGGAAAAACCATTCATCCTTTGTTACCGTTTTCACGGACAGAAATTACTGAATTTCTGGGTTCGGAAAAAATAATCTGGTGCAAAGACAGCAGCAATAACACTAATTATTTTACGAGAAATAAGCTGAGAAACACAGCTTTCCCCTGGATAGAAGCAAATATCAATCTGCGGGTAATAGATAAAATCTCAGATACAGCTCCCTTTCTTCTGCAGGCTGACGAGATACTAAAAGGCTCAGCCCTGGCGAGGATGCGTCATGTGCTGGAAGAAAGCAGCGACGAAGAATATTGCCTCAAAATCTCTGAATTGCTTAAGATACGACCACTTTTGCGGTTTTATATTTACCGCCATTTATACAGCAAGATCACGGGTTCGGAGCAGGATTTTTATCAGAGCAATTTTGAGATGATCGAGAAATCATTAACGAGGATTGGCAATCGGCAGATCCAGTTGCCACATCAGGTCTGTTTTCAGAAAGAATATGAATATCTGAAGTTACTAAAAATCGGTAACCAGTCAGAAAAAAAACCTGAGTTGCCACGGGAAATTCCCAGTCTCCGTAACCGTTTTGCTTACGATGGCTGGCGTATTACCATGAAAAAGCTCAAAAAACTCCCTACGCATCGGGACGTATTTATTAACCGGAATATAGCTTATCTGGATTTTGATCAGATAAAATTTCCTCTCACCGTGCGTCATCGTCAATCGGGAGACCGTTTTATACCCTTTGGTATGAATCAAAGCAAAAAGTTAAAAGATTTCTTTATTGATCTTAAAATTCCGGTTCAGGAGCGTTCAGAGACCTTAATTTTCACAGATCAGGAAAAGATTCTCTGGGTGGGAGAACAAAGAATAGATCAAAGAGTTGCAATAAATGAAGAAACCAGTAATATATTAATGTTGAGGATAGAGAAGATCCGTTCTGGCAAATCACGCCCAGCGGAAAGAATGAAAAGAAGGTGATCATGAATAGTGATTTAGAGAAGATTTTGCTAACTGAAGAGCAGTTGAAGAAGAAAGTAATAGAATTAGGCACAGAAATATCCAGTGATTATGAGGGCAAGAACCCTTTATTGATCTGTATTTTGCGTGGAGCTGTAATATTTTTTTCTGATCTTTGCCGTGCTGTTAAAATACCAGTAAATATGGATTTTGTGAATTTATCAAGTTATAATAAAGGTGCTTTCAGCAGTGGAGAAGTTAAAATCCGTCAGGAACTTATCGCTGATCCGGAAGGCAAAGATATCATAATTGTGGAAGATATCATTGATACTGGTATGACGATGGAGAAATATAAACAATGCCTGCTTGACAGAGGAGCGGGGTCAGTTGAGATTTGCGCTCTGTTAAAGAAACCCGAGCAGAAGTGCGTTGTTGATATCAGATATAAAGGTTTTGATATAGAGGACAGATTTGTAGTAGGCTATGGGCTTGATTATGCGGAGAGTTATCGTAATTTGCCTTATATCGGCATATTGAAGAAGGAGATTTATACTAAATGAACGAAGAAAAGCCTCAAAATAATAACGAGGAAAAAGGCGATGAACCTAAACAGGCAAATCGTTACTTAAATCCTAGAAATTATACATTTATAGTAGTATTGCTGCTCTTTATTTTCGTGATGTACCAGATGTACAGAATGAGTGGACCGCAAGTAACAAACATCAGTTTTACGGAATTCTATACCAAGGCGCAAGCCGGTGAGTTCATCAAAGTCTCCTTTTCTGATAAAGACCTGCGGGCGGTCAGTACAGACGGTCAGACTTATACGACCAATTTACCATACCGTGACCCGGAGATGGTCTGGAAGCTTAATGAACTGGGAATAAATATCACTTCCATCAAACCCTCACGGTTTCTGGAGATCATTGGTGCCTGGTTACCATTTCTCATTTTTATCGGGCTTTGGTTCTTCATGATGCGCGGGATGCGGGGAGGCTCAAGCCAGGTATTCAGCTTTGGTAAAAGCCGGGCAAGACTGGCGGATGGAGGAAAATCGCGAATCACATTTGATGATGTGGCAGGAGTGGATGAAGCCAAAGAGGAGCTGGAAGAAATAGTGGAATTCCTGAAAGCTCCAGAGAAATTTCAGAGGCTGGGAGGGCGAATTCCCCGCGGAGTGCTTTTGGTGGGCAGACCGGGAACGGGCAAGACCATGCTTGCCAAGGCAGTGGCTGGTGAAGCTAAAGTTCCTTTTTATAGTATTTCAGGTTCGGATTTTGTGGAAATGTTCGTCGGCGTGGGGGCTTCTCGCGTTCGTGATATGTTTGCAGAAGCCAAAAAGAATTCTCCGTGTATCGCTTTCATTGATGAGATTGATGCAGTTGGCAGGTCTCGGGGTGCAGGACTCGGTGGTGGACATGACGAGCGAGAACAAACCTTGAACCAGTTGCTGGTGGAGATGGATGGCTTTGATGAAAACGACTCCGTGATCATTATTGCAGCTACTAATCGTCCCGATGTACTGGATTCCGCTTTACTGCGACCAGGCAGATTTGACCGGCAGGTGGTGGTAGATCTGCCAGACATCAAGGGCAGAGAAGCTATCCTGCGGGTACATTCACGCAAACTGCCACTGGATAAAGATACCAGCCTGGGGATCATAGCTCGCGGAACTCCGGGATTTAGCGGTGCAGACCTGGCAAACCTGGTTAATGAGGCAGCCCTTCTGGCAGCGCGTAAAGGCAAGAAACAGATAGAAATGGATGACTTTGAAGAAGCCAAGGATAAAGTCACTTTAGGTAAAGCCAAAAAGAGCAGGGTCATCACTGATGAAGATAAATTGATAACTGCTTATCACGAAGTGGGGCATGTCCTTTGTTCCATCTTCCAGGATAAGGCTGAGCCTATTCACAAAGTCTCAATTATCCCGCGAGGATTTACGGGAGGAGCCACTCATTTTCTGGAAACGGAACGGACACATTATTCCCGATACTATCTGATCCAGTTACTGGTCGGGCTATATGGCGGCAGGTGTGCAGAAGAAGTGATATTCACTCATCAGAGTATAACCACCGGAGCCAGCAGTGATATTGAGCGAGCCACGGATATCGCCCGTCAAATGGTGACCAACTGGGGAATGAGTGATAAGATAGGTCCTATGACTGTTTCCAAAAAGGAAAGCCAGATATTTCTGGGTAAAGACCTAGGTTCAACGGAACATGTAAGCGAACAGACGGCAAAACTGATAGATGAGGAAATTCATTTCTTTATTAATGAAGCCTATCAGAAAGCGCTGGAGATTTTAACTGAACGCAAGCCTCTGCTGATACTGATGGCAAAGGAACTCATGGAAAAGGAAACGCTAACTTCAGAAGAAATCTTCAACCTGACCTTAGCTAATATTAAGGAATCTGAGCGAGAATTTGTGATGAAAAAATATAAAAAAGTCAAAGAGATGAGCATAGTGACAGCTTATGAGACTGAAAAAATACAAGAAGAACCAGAGATCAAGGATGAAGATGATGGGAATAAAGACACTGTGGAATAGATATTTTGTGGTGGAGACTGATGATACTTTTATTCAGTTCTTCCGCTATTTGTTTGTAGGCGGATTTGCCTTTCTGGTAGATTATGCCGCTTCGATCATCGGAGTACACGTATTTGGGCTTTATGAAGTTTATGCCACAATAATATCCTTTATCCTGGGTTTGACCGTTAATTATATTCTCAGCACCTTATGGATCTTTAGAAAGCGTAAAATTGAGAAACAAAGCTACGACTTTCTGGCATTTGCCATTATCGGAATTGTGGGCTTGGTGCTTAAAGCGGGTATTGTCTGGTTTCTTACCGAAATTCCGCATCTTATCATCGAATTATCCAATCCGATCGCAACTGTGATCGTGTTTATCTGGAACTTTCTGGCAAGAAAATATCTCTTGTATAATAAAAAGACCTAAGGAGGGATTGTGGAAACCAAGAGGAAAGCTATTATCATTGGAGCAGGTCCTGCCGGACTTACCACAGCCTATGAACTGCAGAAACGAACTGACCTTCAGCCTGTGATCTATGAGATGTCGGATGAGATCGGGGGAATATCGCGTACTGTGAATTATAAGGGTAACAGGATAGATATTGGCGGGCACAGGTTCTTTTCCAAGTCTGATCGAGTGATGCAATGGTGGCAGAATATATTACCTCTTCAGGGTTCACCCAGCCGGGATGATCTTAAACTTAACCGCACTATCCCTTTATCTCACAAGGATAATGCCCCTGATCCCGAAAAAGTGGATAAAGTGCTGCTTATCCGTAACAGGATTTCACGAATTTTCTTCTTACGCCGTTTCTTCTCATATCCAATTTCACTTAATCTGGAAACTATCCTCAATCTCGGCATCTTGCGTTGTATAAAGATTGGAATAACCTATTTCTGGATACGCATCTTCCCCATCCGTAATGAAAAGTCGCTAGCTGATTTCTATATTAACAGGTTTGGTAAAGAACTCTATAATACATTCTTTCGGGATTACACTACTAAAGTCTGGGGGATAACTCCGGATCATATCAGTCCAGAATGGGGTGCTCAACGTGTGAAAGGGCTTTCCATCTCCAAAGCGATCATCCATGCAGTCCGTTCGCTATTCAAAAAGGACAAATCTATTGGGCAGAAAGGTACTGAAACCAGTCTGATAGAGCAATTTACCTATCCCAAGCATGGACCGGGACAGATGTGGGAAACTGTTGCCGAAATTGTGCAAAAACAGGGCGCTGAGCTGTATATGAAAAAGAAATGCACTGCTTTGCTCTACGAAGATGGTAAAATTCAGGGAGCTGAGATCACTGATATGGTCAGCGGTGAAAAGGAAATTGTCAAAGGTGATATTTACTTCTCGACCATGCCGGTGAAAGACCTTATTCTTGGTATGGGAGAAAATGTTCCTGCCAAAGCACATGAGGTAGCGGAAGGTTTGCTATATCGGGATTTTATTACTGTCGGACTACTGCTTAAAAAACTGAAGGTAAAAAATAAAAGTGAACATCGCACTGTAAATGACATAGTTCCCGATAACTGGATATATATCCAGGAGCGGGATGTTATCGTCGGGCGTATCCAGGTCTTTAATAACTGGAGTCCCTATCTGGTGGCTGATGAGAATAATGCCTGGCTGGGGCTGGAATATTTCATGAACGACACGGACGAGATGTGGAGCTGGGAAGATACGAAGATGGCTCAACTGGGTATTGATGAAATGGTGAAGATAGATTTGATCAATCGTGAAGATGTGCTGGATTCTGTGGTTATCAGAACTGCTAAAACCTATCCGGCATATTTTGGCAGCTATGATCAGTTCGATCATATACGTGACTTTGTGGATACTATTGATAATCTTTATATGGTAGGTCGTAATGGACTGCATCGTTATAATAATCAGGATCACTCCATGCTCACGGCAATGACAGCGGTGGATAATATCGAAAACGGTATTGCCGGTAAAGCAAATATCTGGGAAGTGAATACCGAAACTGAATACCATGAAGCCAAAAAGGAAATGAGCGATAAACTCAAAAAACAGTAATTTTGTAAGGTAAATATGGATACTATGCACGGGACAACGATCCTTGGAATCAAACATAAAGGAAAGATAGCCATAGGTGGAGATGGGCAGGTTACTCTGGGTAACACGGTGATGAAAGCCACTGCCCGTAAGATCAGAAGACTGTATGATGATAAAGTGGTGGTTGGCTTTGCCGGAGCTACAGCAGATGCTTTCACACTCACAGAAAATTTTGAAGCAAAACTGAAACAGTATAAAGGCAATCTGCTGCGTTCAGCAGTGGAACTTGCCAAAGAGTGGCGTTCCGATAAAATGCTTCGTCACCTGGAAGCCATGATGATCGTGGCTGATAAAGAAAATATCCTCGTTCTCACCGGAACCGGTGATGTGCTGGAGCCTGATGAAGGCATTGTTGCCATCGGCTCTGGCGGAAATTATGCCCTCGCTGCGGCTAAAGCCCTGGTGAAATACAGCGATCTTTCGGCAAAAGAAATTGCCCACGAAGCTCTGCGTATCGCTGCCGGCATTTGTATCTATACTAATGATTCAATCATTGTGGAAGAAGTGTAATGACCGATAATAGGGATGTCTGATGTCCATAATCGGGAAATATTTTAATAAAGTGACAAAGAATATAGCTTTGTGAAGAAATGAAAAATGCAATGACAGTGCTTACTTCAGATCAATATACAGATTTTGCTTTATAAATATATGGATATGGTATTGAAATTGCTTCAAAGATTATTTAAATGATTATTAAATGGAGGTAGTTAATATGAAGAGATTTTTGATTTTGTTTATTAGTGTTGCTCTGTTCTCATCTGCGTTGCTGGTAACCAATTGTTCGAATAGTGAAGATCCCGCCAATAATGATACAAATGATATGACTGATCTTGTTATTGCAGATGATTTCAATTTTACTGCAGAGCGGGATGTAGAGGTAACATTTAGAGCCTTATATGCAGGGGTATTCTATATTTATGATATGGAAGACAATCTTCTGAAAAAAGGTAGAATTGATCTGTATGATGGTTATCAGGGTACCGTAAGCATTCCTAATGATGTAGATGATGTTAAACTGAAATTCAGCGAAGTAGAAGATTTGGAAGCTGTTTACACAATTACTGGCGATTTGATTGATTATGATTTTTATCCACCTTCAGAAGAAAGAGAAGTATCAGGTCGTTGTTGGGACCAGATTCATCCTATTCTGGAATGCGTGGATAGTTTAGGTGCTGGGATGTATCTGGCCCATTTTGGCTATAGAAATGATTATGGTAGTATTCAGCAGATACCTATAGGAAATGATAATAGATTTGGAAATACTTCTAATTGGAATATGGGACAGCGCACAGTATTCCAACCGGGACGCTGGGAAAACGAGTTTACAGTAGAATTTTCTGAAGAAGAGACATGCTGTATATACTGGAGACTTAGCGGAACTCTTGGTGAAGGAGTAGCAACAGCAAGAACATCCTCTACTATATGTCCCAGAGGCTATGGTGATGACGATGATGATGATGGCGTATTGAATGATGATGACGATTTCCCATATGATGAAGATCGGGCATTTTTGAACTATTATCCCGGAGATGACAGTTTAAGCTGGGGAACTCTTGCCTTTGAAGATAGATGGCCCCTGATGGGAGATTATGATTTCAACGATGTAATAATTAGATATCGTTTCGAAACCGTAGATGATCCTGCTGATAATCTGCTGGAAGTATTTGGCTATTTCTCCTTAAAAGCTTCCGGTGCTTCTTATGAAGATGGCTTTGCCATTGAAATGCCCTTCCCGGCTGGTAATGTGGAAATATTGACAGTTACTCCAGGTGATCTTGCCGGCTTATCTATTGAAGATGGAGATGAATCCAAAATAATCAAATTCTTTAGTAACGCTCTGGAAATCATGAGCAAACCGGAAACCAGCACTTTCGTTAATACAGACAGCAGTGATCCATACTTAGAACCTGTGGACTTTGAGCTTTACCTGAAATTAGCAGTAGCAGTAGATGAAAGCACACTGCCATGGTCTTTGCCCTATAATCCCTTTATAATAATAGATCAGCAGGCGGGGTACGAAGTGCATCTTCCTGATATGCCTCCTACGATTTTTGCAGATCCTCTCCTTTTCGGAACAGAAGACGATACCTCTGATCCAGGAACAAACCGGTATTACAAAACGATTATAAATCTTCCCTGGGCAATTAATATTCCTGTTGAATGGGTATATCCCATTGAGAGAATTGCCATTATAGATGCCTATAACTACTTTGATGACTGGGCAGAAAGCAGTGGAGATGTCTATAATGACTGGCATGAAAATACAGAAGGCTATACAGTGGATGCAAATCTTTATCAAATTCCCTAACTAAATCAATACCAGAATTAAGGCTATATTTCAGTAGAGCATACTGCGAATATAGCCTTTTTTTCACTTTCGATTCCAATTCCATATATGAAATTATGGATATTATCTTTTATATAAATATTTAAAAAATGCTTGCATTATGAACATAGGTGCAAAATATTGCCTTTCTGAGAAAAAGTAAGGAAGGAATATGACTCGACCGAAAAAGGACAGGATCATTCAGCATCCGCCTTTATATGTGGACTTTAAGCCAGCGGGTATCAGACGCAGGTCACTGGAAACCGTTCTTTTAAGTATTGATGAATACGAAGCAATCCCGCTGACTGATTACCAGAAAATGGAACATGCCCAGGCAGCAGATGAAATGGAAATTTCACGATCTACTTTCACTCGCCTTGTCGAAGAAGCCCGGGCAAAAATCGCTCAATTCCTGGTGGAAGGGAAACACCTTTCTATTACTGGAGGAAATATTCACTTTCGAGGTAATGTATATCAGTGCCATGATTGCGGTACTAACTTTAATACAGATATCGAAAACCAGATCACTAAGTGCCCAGGCTGTGGTTCGGAAAATATAACCGACGTTGCCGGTGATTTTGGTCATGGAGATTGTTGCCGTGAAAGAACCGGAAACAAAGAAAATGAAAGATAAAAAATTTAACTTTACAGATGTCCTGACAGTCTCCTTTGCCCATCTGTTTCACGATGTTTATTCTTCTTTTCTGGCGCCTATGCTGCCTTTGCTGATCAATAAACTCGGTATCAGTGTATTCCAGGCTGGTTTTCTGGATATTATCCGCCAGATACCCAGTCTTATGAACCCTCTTCTGGGCTTGATCGCCGACCGCGTGAGTGTCCGCTACCTTATTATTATTGCCCCTGCCATCACATCAATCGCCATGAGTCTGCTGGGTATTGCACCGCATTATATCATAGCTGCAGTACTCATTTTTGTGGCTGGAATTGGCTCAATGCTGTTCCATGTACCTGCACCGGTGATGATCAAACAGGTTGCCACTGGCAGAATAGGCAAGGGGATGAGCTTCTATATGCTGGGTGGAGAACTGGCAAGGACATTAGGTCCGCTCATTATTCTCTCAGCAATTTCACTATGGGGACTGGAGGGCACATATCGTCTTGCTCCATTCGGTGTGATTGCTTCCATCGTATTGTATTTCCGTTTAAGAAAAATTAAAGTCAACAAAGTTAAACAGGAAGAAAATCCTCTTGGCATAAAAAAGACGCTCAGTAATCTTACTCCGTTTTTCCTGACAATTGCCGGTATTATCTTTTTCCGTGCCGGGCTTAAAGCTGCTCTCACGATCTATCTGCCTACTTATCTGACTATGAAAGGCTCAAGTCTCTGGATTGCCGGAGCTTCGCTTTCTATTCTGCAATTAGCGGGTGCAGGCGGAACATTTCTTGCCGGCTCTATATCAGACAGGATCGGCAGGAAAAATGCACTGCTCATTATTGCCGTCGCCAATCCACTCCTGATGTGGCTGTTTATTAATGTTCACGGGTTATTGACTATACCGGTTCTTATTCTGAACGGTTTTTTCCTGTTTGGCAGCGGTCCAGTGCTGCTGGCTCTGGTGCATGATCATAATTCCGAGCACATGTCACTGATAAATGGCATTTATATGACTATCAGCTTCATCCTGAGTTCGCTGATGATCATGGGCGTGGGATTTTTTACCGATAAAATCGGTCTTGATATTACCTACAAATTCATCACTTATGCTGCACTGGGTACCATTCCATTTGTCCTTATGTTAAAAAATAAATGAAAAAGGAATGAAAATGAAAAATTTTGACGTTATTATCATTGGAGGTGAAGTCGTCGGCGGTGCACGTCTGCTCAGCTAAGTGCCCGTGCAACGCTAACGGTACTCCGGAAGTGTGGCGCAGAAAACGACCATTTTATCACCTAAATTTCTATACTTAGCCAAAACACTCTTTCTTATCCGTGCAAATCCGTAAAATCGGTGTCATCCGTGTTCTATATTCTCATCTTCTTCCCGCATCCCCGCTCCACCTGTGAGTACACCGGCGGCGCACGTCTGCTCATCAAAGCTGCCGAAAACGCTATTGCCAACCTGAAAAAATAAGTAGTTTATATAAAATACAAAGGGCAGACTTTTTTGTCTGCCCTTTGTTTTATTTCTCAAACACTGTCCATTGAAAGACCTTTTCAGTGATCTCTTTCTCCGGCTTTTTTAGTTTTAATCCTCGTGTTTTAGATATCTGAGCATAGATATCCGTCTCAATGACATTGATATAAGTTCCCCCGCCCAGATCCACTTCTTTATACATCACTTCCGGCTGCCGTTCCGTACTCACCTGCAATATAAGCTGCTCAACTCCACTCGGCTCACAGATCACGATCTCTAATGGTAATTTCACCCACGTATTCGCCTGATCTACAGCAATGGGATAATTATCTATCAATAACGTCTTTGTTCCATCCGCAAAGATATACATCAATCTCAGATAACAGCCTTTATTTGTCCTCACCAGCAGCTTTGGTTCTTCATCATAATAATAGATCACTGCTTCATCACTCATTTTATCCGTCTGCAAGTCTATCTGCAAACGGTTATCCCGCTGGATTTCTCTGTATAATGCCAGCTTGTTTGCCAGTGCCTGCTCCAGATTCTCCGGCTTGATCTTGTCCCAGCCTATATTCTCACAGGTTATCTTATTCACAAATAACTGATTACTTGCATCACCTGTCCGAAGGATCAAATGTATCCCATTCTCAGATTCCAGTATTTTACCGCGAAAGATCACATCTGCCCGGGCATAATCCCGCGGCGATAACTGATACTGCCCATTCCCACTGACCAATCTGCTGGCACATACTTCCGCAAAATTCTTGCCAAACACTGATATAAATCCCGTATCCTCGTACTCAAACGGGTAAAATACAAATGAATTACCTTTCCGCTCCGGACCCATAAACGCACTTAATAATTCATTCACCAGGCTCTCCGTCGTTTTAGGCGTGTTACCGCTGAGAATTGTCAGTTCCTTTTCTATCTGCTGAGCATTTGGCACTCCCTTGATCTGCTCTGTTAATTCATTCTGCCACTTATTAAGATACAGGTAAACTTTAAGATCATCCTGCATCTGCTCACTGATAGTCAGGCATCTTTCATATATCTTAATGGATTGTGCCGGTTTACCCGTCTTCATTTCAGCAGCTATCTTAAAGTTCTCTGCTATTTCATCTATCTCCCCAATAATTTTCTGCCGGAACATATTCAATAGATCCGCTCTTTCAATACCCACCAGTACATAGCAATTCTGCTTATCCTTATCAGTCTTCAATACCTTCGCACCCATCAATTCCAGATCCGTCCGCACCTTGGTATTACTAACAAAATACTTCTCCATCTGAGCAGTACCACCACTCCCCGATTCCGCAGCATGTGAAATAGTCTCCCCGGAAACGCTGCAACTGATACTCTCCGCCGCATCCCGCATTGCACTTTCCTTAGCCTTAGCTTCAGCTCCCGCAATATCACCCTCCTCAATCTCCGCAAATCCCTTACCCGTCACATAAGACCCATATTCGCCTGCATTATCCCCCAAATACCACCCCGGCATACAATACAACCACATACTCCAAACCAAAATCACAATAATAATTATTCTCTTCATAAAACCACCTCTCATTTTATTAAACCACCCAGCTAAGTCATCCGTGTACCGCTGGCGTATTCCGCAAGTGGGA
>CAZAHZ010000007.1:0-25238 GCA_964485055.1 uncultured Candidatus Cloacimonadota bacterium | reverse complement strand
GACTACCGGTATCCTCTACGCCGGACACACGGTACTGAAGAGCAAGAATATACAGTTTTCCCAATAGTTAGTACATTAATTGACACCGGTTGTGATAATTCCTAATGCCATTGTTAGCATTTTTGTCTCTGCACTATCCGCACGGGAGGCAATCAGAACAGGTACTTTTGCTCCCAGAACTACATGCGCAACACGAAATTGACAATAATATGTAAGGCATTTACCAAAAATATTGCCTGCTTCAATGTTAGGTACTATCAGAATATCTGCATTTCCTGCTACCTCTGAAGTGAGACCTTTTATTTGAGCTGCTTCTTTGCATATCGCAACATCAAAGGCTAAAGGTCCATCCAAAACACAACCCGTGATCTGACCGCGGTGATACATTTTTGTTAGAATAGCAGCGTCAACAGTGGACTGATTTTTTAGATTCACTTTTTCAGTATGAGCGAGAAGAGCTACTTTTGGGCGAAAATTTCCCAAAGCATGAGCTACCCTTACACAATTTGAGATAATTGATAATTTATCCCTTATTTCAGGAAGCGGTATGAAACCTCCATCTCCCATCAACATTATTTTTCCTTTAATTTCATAAGCTAGAACATCGCTCATTATATTTCTGGTTCTTAAACCTTTATGTCTATCCAGGATTGCTGTTAACAAAATACCGGAATCGCAAGCACCTTTCATGAGCAGGTCTCCCTTACCTTCGCGAATAAGTAATACTGATTTTTCCGAGGCTGCTTGTAAATTGTCACCACAGTCAATTATCTCAAATTCTTCCCGTAGCTTGGGTGCATTTTCTAAAAAGTACTTTTTTATATAATTCTGATCACCAACTAAAATGCATCTGGCAAGATTCCTTTTATAAGCCATTATGGCTGCTTCCAAGGCAGACTCACTATGAGCTGCAGCTATCACTATTGTTTTAAGAGTATTATGCTTCACACTCTCCAGCATCTCTCCGAAATCTTTGATCATTGTTCCTCCACATTTAATTGCTGTTAATTTTCTCCGGGAATTAAAACTGGTCAAGAATTTTATTGCTGATATTAAACTAATATTGCTTGCCAATTTCATATTATTTACCTGTTCATAATTCTTATTCTTTATTCACGGAACTTTCTTAAAAGCATTAGAGCAGCACTAGAAATCTTGCACTCGTAACGACACAACAAAAAAATGTGGTATCGTTTTGAGTGCAAAAGGAAAGGGATTGCGGTAAATCTGGGAGGGGAATGTGAAAGGGTTGAGAAAAGGTAAGTTAGGGGAGAAATAATAAGATGAAAAGGAAAAATATTATAAAATTATTATAGTGGAGGAAAAAGAATTAGCAGAGGCATAAAATAATATTAAAGATAACATAAGAACTTGACCGGTACTGGGGAAATAATAAATGGGGAAGAGGAGAAAGTAATGATACTGGTATTAAACACAATAACGACTAAGGAGGATAGTCAGAGGATTGATTCGCTTCTCAGGGATGAGATTTATACAGGAATACGGACAGAGATGATGTATTTAAAGGACGAAATAAGTGATCTGGAAAGATATAGCCATTTAGTGATCAGTGGCTCCAGTTTATCTTCCGTAGGGGGAAGTGAGTGGGATGAGAAGATATATCAGGTAATTGAGCATTTTGTTAGTGGTGACAAAGCGATATTGGGGATATGTTACGGACATCAGATATTGGCGAAGTATTTAGGTGGAAGCAGTGTAGTAAGACGTTCAAGACGAGCCCAATTCGGTTTCAGGGAAATATATTTGGAAGAAAATTCACTATTTAATGGGTTAGGTAAATTTTTTGGAATGGAGGCGCATTTAGATGAAGTATATAATCTGCCATCAGAATTTGAGATAATAGCAGACGACAGTGAGGGAGTGATCCAGGGATATCAGTATAAAGGTAGAAGAATATGGGGAATACAGTTTCATCCAGAATATAATTATTATAATGGCTTAGCATCATGGGAAAGGAAAGAGCGCAAACATCCGGAGTGGAAAGCATATTTTGAAGATAAAGTGCCATTTGGGGGAATAATGGAGCAAAATCAGCGAATCTACAGAAATTTTCTAAATCAGCAGAAAAAGCAGAAATATTAAAAAAAATGAATTATCGTCTTTTTATGGTATTAATTACAATATTAGTAATATTTCAATTATTTTCAGAAGAATTGTTTTTTCCTGAAAGATTACCGGGGAATTATGAAGTTAATCATTTTCCAATCGACAGGGTAGAGCCAGAAGATAGGATACAGGGTAATCTGCGTGACATAAATTTCGAAGAAAAGACAGATTTTTTTGTCTGGCTGGCAGATTCAATAATCGGGGAAGCTTCCTCTGCAGGGATTAATATAGGATGGAATTATAATAATTTATTATTGTATTGGAAAGAAGAGATCAGGAGTGAATTGGAAGAAGATGCATTTGAGGTTTATGATAATAATACCTTAAAATCACTATTAGGCTTAAAAGGAGGCTGGTTTTTACACTGGCAGATAACTGATAAGCTAAGATTTCAGCCGGAGATAAATTATAGGAAAAACAATTCACAATTAAATCTATACAATTTTTCGCTTGTTGATACAAGTTTGCCGGATACAAAGAATCAAATGAAAATATCAGCCCAGGTACATTATCTGGAGATACCATTATTAATGAAATATCAATTTGTTGCGGGAAACGATTCTGCGCCTCATTTGAGTCTTGGCATGGCAACCAACATTTATCTGGATGGAGATGCGAAGTGGAAATATGAGGCAGAAGATATATATGCTGAAGATATATATACTCAGAGTGGAGACGTGGATCTGGGTAAATTGCAAGGGTTGACATTTAGTATATTAAGCGGGATTGGGTTTAGTTATGAAAAATTAATTTTTGTCTTTTATTATGAAGTAGGTTTGTCACGCATAAACAAACCCTCTCTGAGAGATTTTTTAATTGATACTGATGGTGAAGTAGGAAGTTTTTTATTAAATGCCTGGGGATATAAGCAACATACTATATCATTTACAGTTGATTACAATTTTGCAGGAGATTAGAAAATAAGGGAAATATATAATCTAAAAATTTACTTGCCAGATAAACAGGTGAATTTTTATTTGCTTACGAGTGGAAATATGAGATAAAGTTTATATCGTAGTAATAAGGAGCATTGATGGCAACGACATCAGATATCAGGAATGGAATGATCATCCGATATAAAGATGGTCTATTTGAAATAGTAGAATTTCTGCATGTCAAACCCGGTAAAGGTGGAGCATTTGTCCGAACTAAGTTAAAGAATATTAAAAGTGGTAAGGTGATAGACAATACATTTCGGACAAGTGATAAACTTGAAGAGGTCAGAGTAGAAAAGCATAAAAAGGAATATCTTTATTCGGATGGATCGTTTTATGTGTTTATGGACAGTAGCACTTATGAGCAAATAAATGTACCGGAAGAACTGATAGGTAGGAATGACAGGTTTTTAGTCGAAAATATGGAAGTAGTCATGAAGCTTGATCCGGAAGGCGAGATATTAGGGATTGAGCTACCAACGGTAGTAGAACAGTCAATAGCGGAATGTGAGCCGAATGTAAGGGGCAATTCTGCGTCAGTGAGCGGAAAAAAAGCGACAACGGATCGGGGATTAGACCTAACAGTACCTTTCTTTATAGAGGTAGGCGATATGATCAGGATCGATACACGAACCGGCGAATATATAGAACGAGTCTAAATCAAGGAGATATATTATGGCAAAGGGAAGATCATTTGCAGCCAAACTGGCACACGAACTAACAACTGAAGGTAAGGTGTTATGTCCCAAGTGCAATACAGAGATTAAAAAAGTAAAGCTAATCAGAAACCGGGTTTCTAAAGCCGGAACCTGGATGCCACGTTATGAATTTGTTAAGGTCTGTAAGTGCAATGAGAGTGATTTGCTTGAGGGCAAGTTATAGCGTCAGATTGTTAATTTGCATAAATACCCTCTGTTCATTAGGATAGAGGGTTTATTTTAAAACCTTTATAGTTTACGGTTATAGATATTAAGGTCGATAGATTGTAGAAGTTCCGCGAGAAATTGTCTATTAGTATGTGAGAGATAATGGTGATCTTGAGCAAAGCATGAGAGCAGCATATAGACAAAGTGACGATTTTGCAGGCTGAGGTAGCGAGCCGTGATTTTCCGGTAAGTGGCAATATTACTTTCTTCTTTAATAATGGCACTTCTGAATTTATTTAACTGTTCTTGAAGCTTAGGAAGTCTATCATCGAGATATTTTATATTTTCCATATCCTGAGACTTATCAACCTGGTCTTTGACTTCAATGGCTTCAGGTTTAAGTTGATCCATCATCATTAAAATAGTGTTTTCTCGTTGAGCATTATCAAGCAGGAGGGAGTCATTGATCATTTTTCTGAGTGACGAGATATCCAGGGTGAGATCAAGCAGATAACGGCTGTAATCCTCAGCGCCTTCAATAGAACCTTTCATATTATTAGCAGTTTTATTAAAGGTAACGATTAATTCGGCAGCGTCAATGAGTTTGAGGTCAAGTTCATCGAGGTAGGCAATGTTATATTTATTCTGCTGGTCTGAAATAGCCAGCAGGGGAAAGAAAAAGTTCATTAACAGACAAATAACCAAGACATATTTCATATAGAGCTCCAGATAAAAAAAAGGGAGCATAAGCTCCCTTATATGGATTAGTAGCGCTTTTTTTCCTTAACACGGGCAGCTTTGCCCTTAACTCTTCTGAGATAGAAGAGTTTGGAACGTCGAACTCGCCCAAACCTGACAACTTCAATTTTGCTAACATGTGGTGAATGGTAGGGGAAAACTCTTTCGACAGCGACGCCATTACTTATCTTACGCACCGTAAATGTCTGAGAGATTTGTTCACCTCTTTTCTGAATTACGATACCTTGAAAAACCTGAATTCTTTCTTTTGAGCCTTCTTTAATAAGATAGTGAACTTTGATAGTATCACCGACTCGGAATTCGGGATGGTCAGTCCGCAACTGATCCGCAGTAGCCTCATGAATGATATCCATGTTGCCTCCTTTATTTTTCGGAAGTCAAACGATCCAGAATAATAGCAGCAGCACTTCTAACCGAAAGGTGATTATAGTAATCAGAACCATAAATCGGTTTCAGTATCAGATCGCAATCGGTCAGAATTTCTTGAGACAGACCGTGCCCGGTTCCAAAGAGTAAGAGAACCGGAGTCCTGGCAGCTAAATAAAATTTTCTGAAATCACCATAATTAATCTGGTTATTTCTTTCAATAGCAGTTGTGCCGATGACTACTGGATCGAAGCTTTCCTGTTTTTTTATAAAATCAACCACCTCAAAAAGAGTATCTGCCTGTTCAACAATATTCAAAGCTTGCGAACGAAAGGCATTATAATCCCTGGCAGCAGTAGTATTCCAGAACCGGATAATTCTGGAAAGTATTTCTTTTTGGCTGGAAAGGTGAGTGACAATAAAGAACTTTTTAACATTAAAGGTCAGACAACTTCTGGAGATGTCGTGAACATCGAGATTAGTAATGGAAGTAGTGATGATCTCGCCAAGTTTATTATAAACGGGATAGTGGATTAAAGCCAGATAAAGGGGAGCATTATTCATCGAGTAAATCAGGTCTGATCTTTTTAGTCAGTTCCCAGGCTTTTTTCTGATTCCATACCGCGATTTTTTTATGATCACCGCTGATGAGGACATCTGGGACTTTCATATTATTAAATTCCGCAGGTCTGGTATATTGAGGTGCAGCGAGTAAGCCATCCTGATGAGAATCTGTGAGAGCAGATTCCATGTCACCGAGGACTTCATCCTGCAATCTGGCTACAGCATCAATAAATATCATTGCCGGTAATTCTCCGCCAGAGAGAACATAATCACCGACGGAAAATTCTTCGGTGACATAGGCATCTCTAATTCTTTGATCTATGCCTTTATAGTGTCCACAAATGAGGATAAGATTGTCAATCTGGCAAAGACGGTTAACATCGAGTTGTTTGAGCAAGGGAGCCTGAGGTGTGAAATTAATCACAGGCAGATTCATTTTCTGGAACTGCAGGGAAAGCAATGCCTGGTAAATTGGTTCAGGTTTAAGAACCATACCAGCACCACCGCCATAAGGATAATCATCAACCTGTTTGTAGTTACCAAGTCCAAAATCACGAAGCTGTGTAAATTTTACCTCAATAGCCCCGGCTTTGATTGCCCGGTGAACGATACTGCCATCCAGAAAAGAAGAGAACATTTCGGGAAACAAAGTAACCACGTTAATGATCATAAATTAAGCAAACCCTCAATATTTTTGACAGTCACGGAATGATTCTTTTTATCAATAAGCTCAATATACTGATTAACCACTGGAATAAGCAATTCAGAGTTATTTTCTTTTCGAACAACGAGAGTATTATGTGCTCCATTATTGAATGTATCCGTAATATTACCGATATATACATTATCAGCAAGCACTTTCATGCCGATGAGGAAATCATCTTCATTTTTATATCTAGCCTCATTGCTCAGAGATTTCGGAATTCTGTATTCCACAGAGCGGAAAGCAGTTATTTCATCCACAACGTCCTTTTCCTTAATTCTGATCCAGAAGAATCCATTCTGACGAATTTCTTCTATTGTCACATATCGCACTCTATGATCTGGAAAGACCAAAAAAATATCTTTAATATCCAGGAAAAAAATCCGGAAATTCCAATTAGGCTTAAAACGAAGAAAACCTTCAGGTGCTTTGTTGGAATTTCCTAATTTGCCAATAACAACAAGGTCATCAAGTGTCATTTACTCGATAATTTCGAGAACAGCACGTTTACCTTGCCTGGCAGAGACGGCATTCAGGATGGTACGAATAGCACCGGCAGTGCGACCTTTCTTACCAATAATCTTGCCAATATCTGCTTTATCAGCTCTTAATTCAAAAATCGTGACTTTATCACCAGCTACTTCCGTAACTTCTATATTGCCAGGGTCATCAACAAGAGCTTTAACAATGAATTCGATTAAATCTTTCATTCTTCTTCTCCTTCCAATTCAATAACAGTTTCTTCATCAGAACCAACTTCTTCCACTATTTCATCAACAGATTCAGATTCAACATCAATGGGTGCAGTTTGGTCTTCAGTTTTCGCAGTATAGCGCAGGTTATGCCATTTTTCCATCAAACCTGCTTTTCTAAAAAGAGAACGGACAGTATCAGAGGGTTGAGCACCAACGCCTAACCAATATAAAGACCGGTCAGCATCAACCTTGAGTGTAAGTGGATCTGTCTTGGGATCATAATATCCCACACATTCCAAATACTTTCCATCTCTTTTCTTTCTTGAGTCAACAGCAACAATACGATAGAAGGGCTTATCAACCGTGCCCATTCTTTTCAGCCTCAATTTTACCATTCACACTCCTTTATATTTACCAATTCCATATTATCAAGGAATTTTTTTTTATGTAATAATCCCGTCAAGAAAAAATTAAAAAGGCAACATACCACTTTTCATAAACTTAGGGTTATTAAATTTTTTCATCATCAACTTCATTTGCTCAAATTGTTTGAGGAGACGATTTACCTGTTGGACAGAAGTACCGCTTCCTTGAGCAATACGGGCTCTTCTACTACCATTTATCAAGGCAGGTTTTTCTCTTTCGCGTTTGGTCATAGAAAGAATAATAGCTTCAGTGCGTGACATTTCCTTGTCATCAACCGTAACATTTTTCATAGCTTTGTTATTCATCCCAGGTATCATGCCAATAAGCTGATCCATGGGCCCCATTTTTTTCAATTGAGCTAATTGATTAAGGAAATCAGTGAAGGTGAACTGATTTTTTTTCATTTTTTCAGCAAGTTTGAGAGCATCTTCTTCATTGAAAGCTTTTTCTGCTTTTTCGATTAAAGTAAGAACATCTCCCATACCCAGAATACGGCTTGCCATCCGATCGGGATAGAATTCTTCGAGGTCGCTGATTTTTTCACCGGAGCCGACAAAGACGACAGGTTTTCCTGTGACAGCTTTAATAGACAGGGCAGCTCCACCTCGAGCATCACTATCCATTTTAGTAAGAATAACACCGTCGAATTCGAGTTGATGATTGAATTCGCGAGCCACATTGACAGCATCCTGCCCGGTCATGGCATCAGCGACAAAGAAAATATAATCAGGCTGAATAGCCTGTTTCAGGTCTCGAAGTTCTTTCATAAGTATCTGATCAATATGCAGACGCCCGGCAGTATCGAAGATCATGAGATTTTTATTATTTTTTTCAGCCTGCTTAACAGCCATTTTAGCAATTTTCACGACATTTTTGGTATTTTCCGTATAAGTGGGAATATCGAGTTGGTTGCCTAAGACCATTAATTGCTCAATAGCAGCGGGGCGATAAACATCACAGGCAACAAGCACAGGTTCCATACCCTTAAATTTTTTTCGAGCCAGATTAGCTAATTTAGCAGAAGTAGTGGTTTTTCCTGAACCTTGAAGTCCAACCATCATGATTTTGTTGATTCTATTATCATTGAGCTTGAGTTGAAAATATTCGTTGCCCATTAAATTAATCAATTGCTCATGAACGATTTTAACCACCTGATGTCCAGGAGTAAGACTTTTCATCACTTCCTGACCGACAGCTTTTTCAGATACTTGAGTAATAAAGTTTTTAACTATCTTGAAATTAACATCAGCTTCAAGGAGGGCACGTCTGATTTCACGCATAGCATCGTTAATATTATCTTCGTTAAGTTTTCCCCGACCCTTTAGTTTGCGAAAAATACCATCAAATTTCTCTTGGAGGCTGTTAAACATAATTAATCCTAAACATTTTTCAATATATTAACAGGAATAGAATAGTCATCAGAGTTGAAAATATAAGAGCCGGCGACAAGAATATCAGCGCCTGCATTTTTCAATGAGAGAGCATTTTCCTGGTTAATGCCCCCGTCAACCTGAATGAGAAGCTGAGGATGTAACTGTACCGCTTTTTCTCTTAGTTCAACAATTTTTCTAAGTGCCAGAGATAAGAATTTTTGTCCTCCGAAGCCTGGATTAACACTCATAATCAGAACAAAATCGAGACATTCCAAAATGGGGAAGAGGGTAGAGACCGGAGTAGCTGGGTTTAGAGCAATACCAGCTTTAATGTTATATTCTTTGATCTTTTGGATATAACGATGTAAATGGAAAACGGTTTCCTGATGAATTGAGATATAATCCACACCAATGTCTGCCAGAGTACGAATATGCATTTCCGGGTTGGTGATCATAAGGTGTACATCAAGAGGGATGCTAAACCGTTGCCTGATTTTTTTTATAAGAGGAAACCCAAAGGTCAGGTTAGGTACAAAATGTCCATCCATGACATCAAGATGTAATAGATCAGCACCGGCAGCGATAACTTTATCCAGATCATTTTCCAGATCAAGTAAGTCTGCTGAAAGTATGGAAGGGGCTATTTTCATAAAATCACCATATTTGAGCCAGGGATACCCGGAATCCCTGAATAATTTCATTCAGAATTAATGAAGAAAATAATATCTTTGATCTCTAAATTATATTTTTTCCGATAACGAGACCGGATTTTATGTTTATAGAGAATAAGTTCTTGCAACCAGACATTATTGTTAACGGCAACTTTTAAGACACCATGTTCAAATTTAACGGGTTTTGCTTTGTCAGCTACGGTTTTACCGACAATTTTTTTCCATCCAAGCAGGATAGTGGAATAATCCCTGAATTTCTCACCGGCAAGTCTTATGATCAAGTCATTCAGGAAATGTCCGGCAGTATGAAAGCTCATAGCTAAGTTTTTTTACCTATTAAAGAAAATCCCCACCAGGTTAGAACTGCAATGGCGACAGTACACCAGTAAGCAGTTCCCAATGCATCGTAAGGTCTATTGAAATACTGCAAGAAATAATTAATTGCAGCCAGGGCTGGAATTGCCGCTATAGCTATTATGATAAGATAGCCAAGGAGAAGGAGAATATCTTTTTTCTTACCCTTATTTATCATTTTAACCGCCAGAAAAGTCAGAAATATCATGGCAATAGTAATTAAAGTAATGATAATATAGGAAGAAGAAGAGAGATTAATTTTAGCAAAAACGAACCATGGCATCAATACAGCAACTATTAAAATAATACCACCCAGTATCCTGGAAAAAATAGTTTTCTTACTTGTAACATTTTCCTGACTATGTTTATGCTTGGAGATATAAAAATAAACTCCGGCAAAAACGACAAGAAAGAAAAGCATATATAAAGGAACACCGCTGGTGGGATTACTTGTAGCGAAGCCTATGGATGAAAGAGCAAATAGAAGAACCAGCCAGCCGATGACATTAACCGCTGTATTCAGGATTTTCTTCACGTTAACCTCCAGTTATTGTTCTTTTTCTACTACAACATTCAGGGAAGTATTGATATCACCAGGAAAAGAAACAATAACCCTAAATTCGCCGATATTTTTCAGGTGATTTTCCATCTTGATAAAAGTTTTATTGATTTCGATATCTTGTTCAGCCAGTGCATCAGCAATATCAATTTCTGATACGGAGCCAAAAAGGTGATCATTATCATCAGCCTTTCTTTTGAAAGAAAGAGACACGCCAGAGATTTGTAGTGCAAAAGCTTTATATTTATTTTCCAGCTCCAGCTTAGCAATTTCGGCTTCCTTGCGGATAGCATCAACCTTTGAAAGATTATAGGGATTGGCAACAATAGCAAATCTCCTGGGAAGCAGATAATTGCGTGCATAGCCGTTAGCTACTTTTATCACATCACCTGCAACACCTTTTTTGTTTATATCTTGTTTTAAAATTACCTTCATCTATACCTCCAGATTTTGATAAATTTTGTTGTTTATAGTGGTTTTATTTTTTCCTGATGTTTTTGGCGGAATAGTAGCCAAAGGTCAGCTATACCGAGAAAAATCAGAAAAAGAAAAAATACATAATTCAATAACAGGCAAGAAATCAGAAAGAACAGGATAAATTTTTTATTTGATGTATAGTATTTCCAGAAATAATAGAGAACTGCAATACCCTGGATGAGAAAATAGGGTAAAATAATCATCAGTAGATTTGAACCTGTTGATCTGGTCAATGGAATGAGAAAAAACAGCATAGCAGCAATTAGAAGATATACTGACCAGTAGGGAAGAAAGAAAGCATCTTGTTTCCAACTGATTTTATTTCTACCAGCTAACCAGAGAGAACCCAGATACAGAGCGAAGAAAATTACAACAAACCAGATTGAAGTTCCATATTTTTGGAAAAAGGAAAGGCTGGTTTGAGCAGATTGCTCCAGCAGTGATTGCATTTCCGGGTTATTGCTAAAAAGTTCTCTCATTAATCCCAGGCTTTGAGAACTGCTTGCTATAATCTGGTCATTGATGACCTGCCTGAATAAGTACTGCCTGAGAAATCCATAGAGAAATCCATTTCCCGAAGCTATCAGGAAAGCTTTTTGAAGATTTTGACTGTTGCTGAGATAATAAAAAAAAAGCCACACTGTGAATCCAATCCCCAGGAATGCATCCATTAAGGCAAGTGAGTGGCTGCCAACTGTAAAAAGAAATACAGAAGTGATGGCAGCAACTGCAAAAGTGCCAAAATAGGCAGCACTATTTTTCTGATAATGCCTGAAACCGTATGCGATTATAATGAGCAAACCCCAAAAGGGGGAGAAACCGGCAAAGAAACCGGCAATTATGGCAGAAAAAAACACTTATCTATCAGTATAAGGGATCAAAGCCATCTGCCGAGCCTTTTTGATCTCGGTGGAAAGTTTTCTTTGGTGTCGTGCACAGGTGCCGGAAAATCTTCTGGGTGTAATTTTACCACTTTCGGCTACAAAGCGACGCATTAGATTTACATCCTTATAGTCAATTTTGGATTCTTTGTTTTTACAGAAGAAGCACACTTTCTTTTTTAAAAAGAATTTCCGTTTATCTGGTCTTCTGGTATTAGACCCGCGGAAATTTTTTCGAAGTGAGCGACCCGAGGAATCACCTTCGCCTCTATTAGATTTGTCGGAATCCTGTTGTTCTGGTTGATTGACAGGATTGATGATTTCTTTTTTAGGATTATTTTCTATCATTTATATCTCCTGATATTTTTTAAAAAGGTACGTCATCTTGAGTTGATGTTTCAGAGTTATCCAGAATATCTTTTTCCTTGTCAGGGAATGAAGTGCCAGAATCCATATTTTCAAACCGGCTATCGTCATTATTGCTTTGTTTATTATCAGACCATTCCAGAAAGTGAATACGATTAGATACAATTTCAGCAACCTTTATATTTCTACCTTCGTTATTGGTATAAATTCTGGTTTGCAGGCGACCTTCAATAACAACAGCACTGCCTTTCATCAGATTTTCTGCACAATTAGTAGCTTTTTGTTCAAAGACGATGACATCAATATAGCTGGTTTCTTTTTCCCATTTGCCGTCTTTTTGAAAATTACGATCAAAAGCAATTGGTAGTTTGGCAATCGGCATACCAGAAGGTGTATAGCGAAGATCAACATCTCTGGTCAATCTACCACTTAGCGTAATGCTATTAATTCTTGGGAATCTTAATTCTTTAGACATGTAAACCTCCCCTATTATTTCTTAATGATATTATGTCGGATAATATGCTCATTGAGACGATATAGACGGTCAAGTTCTAATATCTTATCAGCAGAAAGTTTAAAATAGTTTATAAAATAATATCCTTCTTTCTGCTTTAATATTTCATAAGCGAGGGTTCTTTTCCCCCAATCATCGGTTTCGGTCAATTCGCCGCCATTTTCCTTGATAAAATTGATGATTTTCAGATTTTCCTGTTTCACATCACTTTCCACCAGATTTCCAGTGATAACTACCATACTCTCATAAGAGTTCATCTATTTTCCTCCTTTGGACTAATGATCCTGAGAAGCAATGAGTTTCTCAGAATAGGTTTTCATATTTTTACTGTGAAAATCAAGAAGATGTTCAAAATCTTCTTGAAGATATAAATTCAGTAATTCTACACTGTATGATATTATGTCTGGCAAAAGTTTACTTTCCGCCAGGGTAAAATTACTCAGAACATAATCAGCCAGGTCTTCATTTATCTCCGGTGAACCGATCCCGATCCTGAATCTCTTAAACTCATCTGTTCCCAAATCAGTTTTGATAGACTTCAAGCCATTATGTCCACCATCGCTTCCTTTATGGCGAAACCGAATTATACCAAAAGGCAGACTGACATCATCACATACTACCAGTATATCCTTAATAGGATAACTTGATTGAACAGAAGTGAAAGCAATTCCGCTTCTATTCATAAATGTACGTGGTTTAACCAAAATAAAATTTTCTTTTTCCACGTAATCATACAGTTTTTTAGTTTTAAAGATCCATCCTCGTTGATCAGCCGCATGGTTTAGTACCATATAACCGATGTTATGGCGATTATTTTTATATCCTGTTCCGGGGTTTCCTAAGCCTGCTACCAGTTTCATTGGGCAGGAATTATTGTGCTATTTCTTAGCAACTTTAACTTGTGCCAGAACAGTATTTCCCGGTAAACGGGAATAGATATTTTTCAATTTGAGATCATTAAAATAAATTGATTCGCCAACTCCAAGAGGAGTCAGATCAATATTTAGTTCTGACGGAATATCTTCCGGAAGACATTTGATCTCTATATTCCGTATTAGGATTTCCAGTTTTCCACCTTCTTTTAAGCCTACTGGCTCGCCAAAAAATTTTAATGGTATCCTGAGTTTGATTTTATTTCCAGGAATTATTTCCTGAAAATCTATGTGTCGAACTTCACGACTGACTGGATGAATCTGCTTTTCTTTGATAATGGTTTTGTATTCTTTTCCATCAACTGTGATCAGAAAGAAAGCAATCTCACCGATAGATTTCCGATATACTTTGGTAAATTCAGCTTCTTCCAAGCTGATTTGTAATCCTTCCTGCCCAGCCTTATAGATAATTGCCGGGATATATTGGGCGCCTCTTAATTGAGTCAGGTCGGATTTTTTCTTTGTTTCTCGACACTTAGCAACTAATGCTATATTCATAATATCTTTCTCCGTTATTCCCTATCTGAACAAGATACTCAACGATTCTTCGGCGTGTATCTTCTTGATGGCTTCTGCCAGCATTTCTGCAATCGATATCTGGACGATTTTTTCGCTTTTCTTTTCTTCCGGCAATGGAATTGAATTTGTTATGAAAAGCTTTTCGATCGGGGAATTATTGATTTTTTCGACTGCATCTTTGGATAATACTCCATGAACACAGGCAGCTACAATTCGGTTTGCTCCGAATTTTTTTACTGTGCGGGCAGCGTCTGTCAAGCTGCCACCCGTGTCCAGGATATCATCAAACATAATAGCTGTTTTGTTTTTTACATCTCCAATAATATTCAGAATTTCGGCTGAACCCGTATTATCCACCCGTCTTTTATCACCAATGGCAAGTCCGAGTTTCAGTCTCTCTGCTAAGGATCTGGCTCGATGTGCTCCTCCTGCATCTGGAGAAACAACAACTGCATTCTTTAGATCAATATGCTCTCTGAAATACTGGATAAATGTTAATTGAGCTGTAAGATGATCTACAGGGATGTTAAAGAAACCCTGTATCTGATCGCTGTGTAAATCCATGGCTACTATTCTATCAGCACCCGCCACGGTCAATAGATCCGCAACTAGCTTAGCAGTGATCGGGACGCGCGGTTGATCTTTTTTATCTGATCGGGCATAGCCATAATATGGTATCACACAATTAATTCTGGCTGCTGATGCTCGACGCAAGGCATCAATCAAGATCAATAATTCCATCAAACTATCGTTAACCGGACGGCAGGTAGGCTGTATAATAAATACATTTGCCCCCCGCACATTCTCTCTGATCTTGACAAAACTGTTATCATTGGGAAATTTAAATAAATCAATTTCCCCGAGTGGAATCCCCGCATATCTTGATACTTCGTCAGCCAGTTTAGGATTAGCTCTTCCGGTAAACAACTTGAGCTTTGCGTACATGATGATTATTCTATGTTGTAATCACTTGTGTCAACGACACTGAGGGCTTTTTGCAACTCTTCCTTATATGCCAGCAATATTTGTTCTTCCAGCATCTGACGAGTTTCTGTGTTAATGGGGTGGGCTATGTCTCGATATTCTCCACTGGAGACGCGGCGGGAAGGCATAGCGACAAAAAGACCCTTATCTCCTTCGATGACTTTAATGTTCCTGATAATAAAAGCGTCATCAATTACGATGTTGACAAATGCTTTTAACTGGTTGCTTTCACGAATAAAAACCTTAACATCTGTAATGTTCATTTGGTTCTCCTTTAGTTTTTGTTATGGTATTCCAGTATCCTATTTTAGTATAATACTGGCTTAGTTTATTTGCTGTTTCATGGTCTGGACAAAATCCGATTATTGTAGCTCCACTACCGGATAGAATTGCCTTATTAACCCCTGCTGATTCTAGCTGTCTGATAATTTTATCTATTTCAGCATATTTCTCTCTTATTCCTGGTTCCAGACGGTTAAAGCAAAACTCGGGTCTCTGATAATTAAGGAAATCATGATAGTCATATTTTATTTCACTAAGCTTAACTAATCCATAAGCTTCGGAACTTGAAATTCCAAAGCCGGGATTTACCAGCAATAAATCATCAAATGCCTGATAGGGAAGAGATTCTATTTGCTCTCCTCTTCCTTGTCCCAAAGCAGTGGGTCCATTCAGAAAGAAATTTATATCACTACCCCAAGCTGCAGCTATTTCTTGCATTTCATTATCTGATATTCCTAAATCCCAGAGTATATTCAATGCTGCTATCGTAGTAGCAGCATTACTGCTACCTCCACCCAATCCCGCTGAAATCGGGATATTTTTCTCTAATTCTACTTTTACACCTGATCTCACACTATATTTATTCTTTATAAAGACCGCTATCTTATAAATCAGATTATCCTCTTCTTTCAGACAATCTGTATCAGCCAAAATCCTAACACTGCTATTTTTTGTCAAAATAAAATTCAATCTGTCATAAACCTCTACTAAAGAAAAAATTGTCTGAATCTCATTGTAACCATCTTCTCTTTTACCCAGAATCTCCAGAAACAAATTTATTTTAGCGTAAGATTTACACCTAATTACTCTTATCATCACCCTTTCTGCCATAATAATATAGATAGTAATAATTATATTCATAGCTACTATAATATTTATGAGGTTTAATTCCATTGATCACAGCAGCATCAATTTCCACATTAATATTATGCAGCATTTCTTTGGTGCGTCTGATAACTTCTTTATCAGCTTTGCCGACCCTTACCACCAAAAGCATAAGATCAACTTTTGTAGCCAGCACCATCGAGTCCGTCACTGCTATTGCGGGGGGGGAATCTATTAGAATATAGTCATATTTCTGTCGCAATTCTTCTAACAGGATAGTCATATTTTTGGAAGCTAAAAGTTCCGAAGGATTAGGAGGAATGATCCCGCAGGTGATAATATCCAGATTATGGGCAAAACCTCTTTTAATGTACTTTTCATACTCCAGGGGAGCCTCGGCAATAAAATCACTGATCCCGTTCTCTTATCAAAATTAAACAGATTATGGATCATCGGGCGTCTTAAATCAAGGTCAACTAAAATAACTTTATCCCCTAATTGTCCCAGAGAAATTGCCAGATTGGCAATTATTGTAGATTTACCTTCTTTAGGACCTGAACTGGTGATGATCAGTGACAGTGCTTTGCCGGTCTGCTTCTTGGAAACTATATTAGTCCGTAAAATTCTGAAGGCTTCCGAAGTAGATGATTTAGGAGCATAATTTGAGATCAACCTTCCCTCAATCTGGTGAAGCAGTGTCTCAAGTTCCGGTCTTTCATTCTCCGTTGCCTGTTCAAGTTCTGTTTCTATAATATCAAGATCATTATCATGCACATAAATATGCGGAATAGTCCCGGCAACAGGTAATTTCACATTACGCCGGACATCTTCAAAGGTACGTATTTTGGGATCAAGAGAATTAAGGATCAATGCCAGACCTATCCCAATCGCTAGTCCGATCAAAGCTGCCGTCATCATTTTTTTCTTTACATCAGGTTTTATGGGAAAAGCTGGAAGCTGGGCTTTTTCCAGTATTCGCACATTCCCGATTTTTGATCTCTCAGCGATTTTAGAATCCTCATATTTACTTACCAGCATGGAATATGTTTCTTCATTAATGGAATTAGTTCTGTCCAGCCGAGCTAATTGAATTTCAGTATCAGGGAGAATTGAGAGTTTACTGTTATAAACGCTGGTAGCCTGCTTCAGGCTTTCAATTTTGGATTGAAGAATATAAATTCCCAGTTTGGTTGTAGATATATCATTAATTAAAGAAGCGCGAAAGGCAAGTGGATCCTGAGTGGCAGATTCTTCAGAGATCACATTTTCTATTTCTTTGCTAAGGCTCAATTTGCCGTTATCTATTTTCTCCTTTAAGGCTAATAGTTCCGGATGCGTTTCAGTGTATTCCGGTTTTGTTAATAATCTCACGTATCGGGTCTGGTTATCAACAATTTCGGAACGTAGTTTATTCAGCAGTGGAGATGTTAGAACTGTGTTGATATCCAATAACAATGTGTCCTGCCTCGATAATTCGGTATTTAGATATTCAAGATGTTTTTCGTTTACCTGCAGATCTATTTCCGATCCACTTAACATGGTTTCCAATGAGGCAGCTCTTCCGATCAGGTTCTGTGTTTCTGTTGATAAAACAGAAATACCATTCTCAATTTTGTATATTCTCAGGTCTTCTTCAGATATCCTGAGTCTTCTTTCTGATTCTTCCAGTTGCTCTGAAAGAAATTCCCTTGTATTTCTTAATTCCAGCCGTGCATAATTAGTATTCTGCTCCATCAAAGCCAGCGCTGCTGCATCAGTTACTGCCTGGCATTCAAGGGGAGAAGTGGATTCAAAGCTAATCGTGAGGATATCCGTATCCCGTTGGGAACTAACTTGTATTCCATATTTTAAGCGTGAGACTGGATCTGAGGATCGGCTTAAAGGAAGTTGATTAAAGTCTTCTTCTTCTTTCAGAATATCAAGGGTTATTTTCATTACAGGTCTGCTTTTCAGTATCTCGATATTATTATTAAGGGAAGAATTTATTCTGCTGGTTTCTGTACCAAAAATAAATCGGGCATTGGAAGTATCTTCCAGCAGGATTTTGGAAGATGAACTATAAATACGGGGCATCTGTGAAACCTGGTACTTTGTAAAAGCTACCACAATAAGAAAACTGAAAATAATTATCCATTTATAGCGAAGCAGAATATTAATATAATCAGTGATTTTAAGGTCAGATTCTTCAAAAAGACTACTTATATTAGGATTAGTATTATTCTGGTTTTGTTGATTATACTGCATTATTATTCCTGTTATTTTGAATTTGTTATCATAGTATAAACACTGAAAAAGATTATCAGGTTTCCAAGAAAACTGGCTACCCGTTCGACTGCATAAAATGCCGTACCGGCTACAAATATCGTATCTCCAGGCTGCATTATGGGGATCAATTTCATATCTCCGGTTTTCATGTATTCCTGAAGATTGACGTAAATAATTTTTTCGCCCTGCGTAGTGGGACGGATTATTTTAATTTTGGACATTTTGGCATTTTCAGTAGGACCTCCTGCAGATGAGATCAAGGTCAATAGATCAGTGTTATCGGGTATCTTATACAGTCCGGGATTTCTTACCTGACCCCAGATATAGGTGTTGATCATTAACTGTTCATTTCCACTTCCGGGATACAGATATACAGAACCCGGGTTAAAAGTGGTAGTCTGGCTGTCCTGAGCCTCCAACGAACTTAAACCTATTAATATTACTGCCATCAGCAAGATTTTTTTCATCATTCTTTCCTCTATATTATCTTTAATTTACAGCTTTATAAGTCAAGATTTTCTCTCATTCTTTCCTTAAAGATGTAACCGTGAATAACCTTTCCATTGATTCTGAACCGCTGTAAACCTCTATCTGCTTATTATCTATATTCAATTCATCTATCCATTCTATTACTGCGTCCACTCGCCAGATATAATTTCCCGGAGCAAGGATCAAACCCGATAATTCCGTAAGATCAAGCAATGGGTCTTCATTGGAAAGCAGGTTATAGAACCAGACCAAATGATAAGATTCATCAAATAATAACAGTCTGTGTTTTATTAAAGAAGAAGTTGTATTTAAATTCCATTCAAAGACAATTGTATCCGCTTGAGAAAATTCTTCCAGATCAGCAGGTTCCCGCAAATCCGGCTTATTCACCAGACAATAGCCCACAGTATCGGAAAAAGCGATTGCACCGTTCGCATTGGTAGTCTTTAAAAAGTAAAACCAGGTATTATCTATCACCTGATCTATGTCTTCAAAAGTGTCTATATAATAATCTTTAGTATAACTATGAAATGGTATAAAGGTGACGGATGATATGTAATCATCGACATGATTTTGATAATCCATATAAGAAAACCTGAACAGCTCCAGCGATACTGTTTCCGGATCGCTGATATGACGCCAGGGTATTAATATCCAGTCTCCTTCGTAATATGCATCTATGCCATTATTTTCCAGTTCATAATAGGTGCTGTCACTGCCATAATAGCAATTTAGAGTATCAGTGATCATACCATGACTGTTTTTGATTATATCACCGGTATCTCCCGTATGTTCGAGCAGGTCTGCCTTGAAAGCTGCGCTCTCTTCTGTATCAGGGTCAGTTGTTCCAGCGCATCCATTAAAAAGAAAAACTGCTATCATCAGGATAGATATTATCAAATATTTCATTTTAAAAATTGAACCTCATTCCAATTCGGTTTGTATTGCCCAGCGTATTTGTCACAAAGGCATAATCAAGAATGAATTCATAGACATTAATACTTACTCCAGTGGTATATTCTTCGTCATAATATCCCACTCTCGCACTTAAAAGGCGCTTATATTGTACCTCCATGCCATAATGATGAGTTCTGTCATAAACATAATCCGTGTCCATTGCCAAAATCAGATTAAGATTCCAGACCGGAATTGGCTGATCCAGCGAAATCCCAAGTTTAGTGTTGAACAAAATATCGTCCTGGTGCTGAGATTCAGTATCCCAGGTAATTGTCGTACCCGCGATATTCTGCATATTAAGCCCAAAATTAAATTTTCCCAACCAGTCTATATCAACCAGACCTGCCAGAGGAGAGCTTAACAGTATCCCCAAGTCAAATCCGGTGCCATTACCCAGGTTATTCAATATCTGCCTTTTTACATATTTAATATTTCCACCGAAATAGATGTCCAGAGGAACTTCAAAAAAAGCCCAGCCAAAATCCAGATTGGTCCGCACATGTTTGGAAAAGCAAAACTGAAATAGATCATCATAGCTGGTGAATGAGCTGTCCGGTATCCCCGGCAGATTCCAGTCCAGACGAGAACTCCGCTCAGCTACATTAGGATGTTCGATCAGATAATCTTCCAGAAATACAGGAATATCAGGTATTGTTAACCGCGTCCAGTTCAAGCCAATAGTTACTTCATTGGGCAAAGGCTGGCAGATTGATACATTATCATAATATGCCAGGTTATCATACAAAAATGCATGCATTACTTCAATTTCGGTTTTTCTGATCTGTGAAATACCGGCTGGGTTCCAGAATATTGCCGATGGATCATCTGCTATGGATGCTACAGCTCCGCCCATTCCCAGTGACCGTACTCCCGAACCTATGTACATAAAATCTCCTGTATATTTCCCTGCCATACAAAACAAAGGCAGCAGGAGAAAAGCCCCCAGAATTATGATCACGCCTCTTCTTTTCTCACTTTTCACTTTTCACTACTCACTTTAATATCGCCATTTTTTGTATTTTCTCAATTTCACGACTACCCTTTTTGGCTATCACTTTATAGAAATATACCCCATTTGCCAGATAATCGCCCTGTTCATCCCGGCAATCCCAACCGATATTACTGTGGGGATATTCATGATAACCTATTGATGAAGGTAATCCGGAAAACGTCTTTACCAGTCTGCCGCTCACAGTATAAATCTTTATGGTCACCTTATCGGCATCATCGGTCAAAACATAAGTGAATCGCGTCCTGCCGGTATTTATGGGATCAATTGTCATTGATTTCACCGGATTGGGATAATTTCCTATTTTGATAATATCAAAATCTGCCTTCACTTCAAATGACAATTCCCGCTCAAATACGTTTCCATTAAAATCACGGCACGACATCTGCAAATAGTGTATTCCCTCCGGCATTGACTGCATCTGGTATTTCACCGGTACACTGGTCAATCTTCCCCGCGCTGAATTAATGCTGTAATATTCAGATGCTATCTGTAAGCCATCTATGATAAAAGATAGATCATTTTCGATGATATCTATTCCATTATTATCACCCAGCAAAAACGAGATCAAACCGTTCTGTGATACATAACCACCATAAGTGAATTCTTGACCTTCCACGTTTACGTCAATTGACGGGGCGGTCTGATCTGCATTATTATAGACACTGAATATTCCGGTTCTATCGCTTAAAAAGGTTATCGTTTCTTCGGTTGTATTAGCACCCATGGTTTGAAATACCCACTTCTGGTAACTCGCATTCCAGCGATATACTGAATATCGTGATGTATCCCGTGTTTTGACCTGTCGTTTATTAGCGCTGCTATAAATAAAATTTAGCTCTACTTTATGATTGCCCGGATAATGACCCAGCGTATCTATCAGAGCAGTGTTGTTCAGGCAGGTTATCTCGTAGGCTGGAGATGACGCTCCGCTGAAAAGTGTGATGCCCTCGATATCAGGCTGATTTAACACTGTCAAACCAGTCTCTTTGATCAATGAAAACACAGATAGTTCATTTAATAATCCTGCCGGAAAAAGGCATTCCAGGTTTCCATCCAGAGAAGTTATTGTCACGGCAGACACCCCTGCTTCAAACATCTGGATTTCATAATTATCAGTATTTAACTGGGCAGTACCTGAAAATTCCACTTCTTCATTAACCTTGATGATAAAATTATAAATTCCGCTCATTAATGGTAATGCAAGATATTCCCACCTCTGGTCTCCAACACCTAATGGTTCTATCCGGATTGAGTCCAAAAGAGTTATCTCTCCACCAAGATATAATTTCAAACTGCATTCGCCACTTACCGCATTTCCATTATTATACAGCGAAACTCTCACCATTGCCTGGTTGTTTCCCGCGGTTATACTGAAATCAGAAAGTTTGAACTTCACTCCCCGTATCCTGAAATAATTTTGATTAGGCAATTGATCACTAACGCTCACATTCTGCAGAGAATCCGTGATCACAAATTCAAATCTGATGCTGTAATCATAAGGAATTCCAGTTATCGGATTTGACAAATGATAAATTCCTGCCTCTGCATCCCAGACCATCGGTTCATAATAATGACTGGTAAATGATCCTGATTCATTAAAGGGATCAGTAAAGGCATCATATATCTTGATATGGCAGGCTACGCTGTCCACTCCCTCATCATCATAAAAATTTGCCCTGATTTCTATTTCATCTCCCGGCTCGGGATTCTCCGGTTCCCAGCTTATATCATAAGCTCCCGGCAAACCTATTGAAAAATTTGCCATTCCTGAAATCTCGCGCTCTCCTGAATAGCCAAAAAACTTCACATAGCGGTTATAAGTATCGCCGGGCAAAATATTGTTACCTGGAATGATAGCTGTTCTGATCACTTCCCCATCCACTGCATCATAAGTGAAGGGATAAAATTCATTTGCCGATACCAGCGCATCCACTTCATCATAAAGGAAAAATTTACCTCTCTCAATATCTGCATCCACTTCAGCAGTCATTATCAACGTATCACCCTTGGCATAGTTGAATTTATTAAGTTCGATTTTTGTTCCAGACTCTGTCAGCGGGATTTCCACCCATGGGTCGCCCAGCAGCGCACTTCCCTGTAAGAGCGAATTTCCCACATCAGTAATGCCGATCTCTGCAAAGAATACTATTTTAGTATAATCAATAATTTCGCCCATTGTTTTTAATCCCGGGTGCATAATTGCTGCCAGTAATGCCTTGGAATACACTTCATCCTGATAAAGAAATCCAAAACCCGTAAATCCGATCTGAGCGATTGCTCCCTGTGAATCAAGGGTCAGTGCTTCACCTATACACGATATTCCCGCTCCGTCAAAAAAAGCAGAGCCATAACAGCTCATGCTCGAACCAATAAACAAATTCTCGTTATTCAGGTTATTAACGTCATAAATATCAAATAGATCATAATCATCCCACTGGTTGGAAGCGCCGTGTCCCATGAACTGAACATAAAGCGTGCCATCATTGATCGAATTGATCAAGGTTGTAGTATTTCCGGAATATTGTGCCGGCATACCGGTTACATTACAATATACGCGGTTTATCCTGTAATCCGGTGGTAAGGACTTATTACGGATGCGTTCGCTTTGCATTGAGAATATATTACCTTCCGAGGCTTTCCCGCCAGTCGCCAGAGTTATCGAGCTATGCCAGAGGTCATTATTACGCGGTTCTGTCACAAAGCTTGTGGTCTTATTCACTATTGTCTGTATCTGGCTGGCTTGCGTTACATTTAATCTGGATATACTGATATCGCTGACTGCATCATTTCCTACCAGACAGCCATACCAGTTATCGCTGGCTGTGGCTCCACGTGCTCTTAACCACACTACTTTAGTCGGTATTTTATTAGCCCAGCGATAAGGATTGTTATCTCGCTCATCAAGAAGCCCTTCTCCCAGTAAAAGACAATGCGTTGGGCGTGGTGACCAGTTATTATAACTATATTCCAGAAAACTTTTTATTGCTTCTGCTGACCTTATGCCATAATTAAATTCATCAAAAATATCCTGAAGTACTACAATTTCCACATTTAAGCCAGGTTCCTGATCTTCCCAGAATTCTTCAAGTTGTGATGCCTCTTCTGCAAATTCGCGTACTGTGATGATCACATATTCTGAACCGTTTGAATTTGATCTCAGGTTAGATGGATAATCCGGTATAATACTTTTAGGTTCCCGCTTCATTGTCTCCGAAACTGCGAAATATTCCGTCTCATTTGATAGCACACTATCCTGAAAACTTATCCGGTATGGTGCTCCGCCACTTTCACTGAGCGATTCTGCCGTTAAATTATTCATTATACTGGAACCTATCTTAAATATCGTGACATCTTCAGTGCTAAAACCATCAAGATCAAACTGAAATAAACCAAAAGGCTGAGGAGCTCCGCTCGGCTTTTTGTAGGGTTTATGAAACTTGATCACGTCCGTATCTGTCTTGTATTCCCGCCAGTAAGTTAAATCCAGATAATCCAGCAGGACTTTTTCATATAGATTTTGCATATTAGGTAAACTAATGGAAACCAGGTTCTCCCCATGATTCAGGTCATTATTCAGGATGGGTGATGGATTACCGCTCACTGCCAGATTTTCAAAGATCTGTTCACTTTGTCCCCGCCATTCGTTGTTACTGCCAATATCATCCACCATCGCCGAATTGATCCTCACAATTGCCCGATGCAGGTTCTGTATTGTTGTTCCGCTGATATTATGTCCGTCATATGTTAAACCAAAAAGGCAGACCCTTGCCGAGGCTTTGCGGGTATTGGAGGTATGTGGATATTGCAGGTCAAAAGGAAATACCTGCAGATCAGGAGCGGTTAATTCTCCCCACCACCAGATGTCTTCCCGGAAATAGTTCATATCATATAGCGTCTGAGCTCCCAAAGGTACTATATTATTTTGCTCTTCAATATGCACGGTCTGTTCAAAGGATTCCGGCAGCGTGAAATTATCTGTGTTGGATTCCACCAGTCCGCCGTTTTCTATCATCATCCGGCTCCCAAGATGCGTCTCCAGGCTCAGATAAAAGACATTCTCGGATGTATAATCATCAAACCAGCACGTCTCTCCATGATTGATGTCTGCATAAAATTCAAAATAATCCCCCGCATCAAAAGAGCCATCTGCCTCGCCATAAAAAAAGACCGGTACTGTCCCATTCTTATCACGCAATTCCAGATAACGCGGATTAATATTACCCCAACTGAACGCAGCTTCATATTCCAGATCTGCCAGTTCTTCCGTTATATATTCATAGGAAACCTTATATATCCCCTCTCCATCAATTATCAGCCGGTAAGAATTGATTGTCTCT
>CAZAHZ010000006.1:0-26977 GCA_964485055.1 uncultured Candidatus Cloacimonadota bacterium | reverse complement strand
CCTTTTTAATATTATTGTCAAGTTTTACGGAGACATTCGGATAGTCATTTTTATTTATCTATAATAGCCGGGAAGTTCAACTTTAAGAAGGACAAAACATTTTTTGGCGTATCTTTGATGTATTTTAAGTAGAGACGTAAAATTTATAAAATAATCAGCCTGGTTGCTGAAGTTGCCCAGAAGTCTTACCCGGAGTACCGTTCAAAACTCCTGTGCCTTTAGTGGTTGATAATCTTCCCGGTAGATTTTAGTTTATCCGAGTTAGGTTAAAATGAACTACCCCGGGGCAAGCCCCGAGGTATCATAAGGAAAGTGTGTGAATGAAAACCCAGGTTTTCAAACTTTCCTATTTACCCCGACGCAGAGCGTCGAGGAATTCTTTTGATTAAAATGATGGATCGTTAAGCAGATAATCGTTTTTGAATTTTATATATAGTTCGCTGTGATGATGCAGTCCGAGGGCTTCTTCATCAGTGAGTTGACGGATGAATTTTGCCGGAGTACCGATGATCAGGCTGCGGGGATGGAATATCTTGTCTTTGGTCACCACGGAGCCGGCACCGACAATGGATTCTTTGCCGATTACAGCACCATCCAGAATGGTAGCACTCATCCCGATCAGAGAATAATCTTCAATAGTGCAGCCATGCAGCACGGCTTTGTGACCTACGGTAACATAATCGCCAATGATGGTAGGGGAACCATCAGACATATCGGGCTTGGTGAAATGAGTCACGTGGACAACTGCCAGATCCTGGATATTAGAGCCTTTGCCGATTTTGATATAATGAATATCTCCGCGGATAACCGCTCCAAACCAGACAGAGCTGTCTTCTCCCAGTTCCACCATGCCGATCACCTCGGCAGAGGGAGCAACCCAGGCACGATCACCTAATTTTGGAAACCAGTCTTTAAATCTGTAGAGCATACAATACTCCTATTTATTTTATTTTCAGGTAATTAGAGAAATGGATTTTTACATATTTGAACAAATTCTGTTTGCCAATCTTATCTGACAATTCTTGAGCTGCTTTATCTACAATTGAACCGGCTCCCCGTGGAAGGGCAAATTCCAGTTCCTCGGAAATCCTCTTAAACCAGCGATTAAAATGGAACCGGGCAATGATGGAAGCAGCAGCCACGAAAGGATCTTCTTCACCTTTAATTCTGGAAATGAAATTGATAGCTTTCATTTCCATAAGAGCGGCTCTGATCCTGTTATCAGTAGTAAATCTGTCTATCATCACACCTTCAGGATGAAATTTTTCGTGCAGATCAACAATGATGCGGGCATGCATCCAGGCGAGGAGATCATTCAGGTTTTTGCCTTTCTGCTTTAGGTCTGCATATCTTTCGTTATATTTTTCAGGCAATAGCGTGACCACCTTGATCTGCTCGTAATAAGAGGCATAAAGTCTTTTACCAATTGTCTCAATTTCGGAATCTTTCAGTTTTTTACTATCCTTCACGCCAATCTGCAGTAAAAAAGGTAATATTTTGCGATCACCAAAGAATCCTGCCGTGATCAGGGGACCAAAAAAATCACCTTTGCCGGATTCATCACTTCCTATCCAGGTTTGCCATTTATGGTCAGTTTCAACCTGTATAACAGGTTGATTCAGAATAACAGCCAGGGAATTATGCAATCTGCTTTTGGGAGAACCACCAATGACTGTGGTAATACCTTTTTTACTGGAATAATAAATGGAAAGTGGAATATTATCAGCTCCCTTTTCCAACCTAATCTGAACACCATAATTGATCTCTCTTTCATCGCAGATAACAAAGCCGTTCTTTGCCAGCACAGGTAACAGTTTTTCCAGATATTCCATGATTTCGGGTGGCATTATTGCTGCTCCTGCAGTAATTTTTTGATAAGCAGGTCTATATAATATTTTATCTGCTGATAAGCCTGCTGATAAACTTCCAGAGATTCCTGATAGGGGTCTTCAATATCATGCTGTTTTCCGACATATTCAGCGAGTGTGAAAACATGATCGCTTTTCCAGCCGGTATTGATCAGATTTTTTTTATGATATACCGTCATGGTTAGAACAATTCTGCTTCTATTAATCAGCACTTTATTCAAAGAAGTGGAGACATGAGCATTGGCATTAATACCGTCCCTTTCGAGTAAAATGCGGGAATTTTCGCTGATCTTAATCCCGCTTTCAATAAAACCGGCGGAAGTTGAACGCCAGTTAAGGTGATATTTTTCTGCCTGCTGCCGGAAATAATATTCAGCGAGGGGACTTCGGCAGATATTGCCTGTGCAGACAAAAGTCAGCAGCGGTTGATAAAAATCTTGTTCCAACTGTGAGAAATCAATCTGCCCTTCACGCAGACATATTAACTTATCGTTATCAATTGTCACTAACGTTGAGGGTTTCCCTTCAGCAATCAGTTCATTTTCAGGCACTAATCCCAGATCAAACCAGTTCTGGAAATCGTTGATTATATGAGTATAATCATTTTCAGGTGGTTTATGCGAAATATTGATACTTGTACTGATCAGAGGGATATCGGTCAAGGTGAGGAACTGCCTTAATAATTTATTTTCGGGGATGCGAAAGGCAATTTTGCCGTTTAATTGCAAATGCTGAAGCCGGGGATGATTGCAAGGCAACACGACCGTTAAATCACCCGGAGAATACTGGCTGATCAATCCCTGCATTTTATTAGTCATTTGCACATCATACTTCTTTAAAGCTTCAAGATCAGACACAAGGACAATATAGCCACTATTAGCCGGGCGTTGCTTTAATGTATTGATCCTGTCGAGTGCCTTCTGATTACGGGCATCGCAGCCAATCCCAAACATCGAGCCGGTATAATGCAGCAACAGAGGATCAACGATCTTTTCCCATTCCTGCTTTAACTCCTGATGAACAGCATAATACAATTTCATTTAAGCCTCTTTTCAACTTCCTATCTGCAAACTTATGGACTTGCAAAACTCGTCAAGATTAAAGGTGATCACTTCTTCTGGACATTTTCTGACTGCCTGTAAAAAAGTGTAATTAATCTAAATCAGGAAAGGATCAGAAAATGGAAAAAACGATAAAGGCAGACAGGTATCTGCGAATATATGGTCAATTATGTAAGCTGATAAGCAAAACCTTAGACCCGATTGCCCGGATGGCTACAATCTGCGCTGTATTACATCACAAATTCGATTATTATTACTGGACAGGGTTTTATCGGCTGCTGAATGATGAACTCATAGTTGTCTGCTATCAGGGACCCCTCGCCTGCCTAGTTTTAACGGCTCATACCGGAGTCTGCTGGGCAAGTATTGATGAACAGCAAATACAAATCGTACCAGATGTAAACCAGTTTCCAGATTATATTGCCTGTGATACCCGCTCACTGTCCGAGATAACAGTCCCTGTATATGATCGAAAGGAGCAGATAGCAGCGGTTTTTGATATAGACAGCCGCCAGCTTTCCGCTTTTGACGAGATAGATGCCGAATGGCTGGAAAAAATAGTTACCCTAATTTATGAAAAGGACTGATTGATGCGCTATCAGGGGAAAAATTATCGTACTTTATGGCTGGAAAATGAAAAATTGTACATTATTGATCAAAACGAATTACCGGAAAATTTTATTATAAAAGAGCTGGAAAATATAGATGCCGTTTATAAGGCAATCGTAACCATGCAGATACGAGGAGCGCCGGCTATTGGGGCAATCGCAGCGTTGGGCTATGCTCTTGCCCTTAAAAAATCTTCAGATGATAAATTACAAGCAAATATCAGCGGAATATACAACCTGCTTCTCAGCGCCCGTCCAACGGCTGTTGACCTGCGTAACGGTCTTGATCATGTGAGAATTGCGATTCAACAGGAAATTGTTGCGGAAAAGATCAAGGCAGCAGCTCTTCGCTCAGCTCAGGAATTTGTGGAAGCCAGTGTAAGTGAATGCCTGTCACTCGGCAGACATGGAAATGAACTGATACACGACGGCTGCCGGATACTCACACACTGCAATGCAGGGGCACTGGCGACGGTTGACCATGGCACAGCTCTGGCGCCAATCCGGGCAGCTCATTTTGACGGAAAGGACATTTTTGTTTATGTGAGCGAGACACGACCCAGATTGCAGGGAGCACGGCTGACTGCCTAGGAGCTTGCTCAGGAAGGGATTGATCATGCTATTATTGTAGATAGTGCAGCCGGATATTATCTGCATCTGGGAAGAATAGACCTGGTTATTACGGGAGCGGACAGGATAGCCAAAAATGGTGACTGTGCCAATAAAATCGGAACATATTCCAAAGCAGTTCTTGCTAAGGAAAACAAGGTTCCCTTTTATATTGCAGCTCCATTTTCCACTTTTGATAACCAGCTTAAAACCGGGCAGGACATTAATATAGAAGAACGCCCGGCAGCAGAAGTACTCAAAATCGGCGGACTGGGACTTACTTCGAGTTTGAGCAAAGCCTTTAATCCTGCTTTTGATGTAACTCCGGCTGAATATATTACCGGATATATCACTCCGGCGGGAATATTTACACAGAAGGATTTTAGAAAGTTATGGGAAACATATATACAGGGATAAAATTCATTACGGAATTCCGTGATAAAAAAATAATACAACGTAAACTAATTGAAGACCTTAGGTATTGGGCAGCAGTCTTTGCCAGAAATAACTGTGCTCCTGCTGTTCAGGGAGGTTATGGCGGAAATCTAAGCTGTCGGGAAGGAAAGAATTTTCTGATCACTGCATCAGGAGCGAATTTAGCGAACCTGACTGCTGAGCAGATCGTAAGAGTCTGTCACATTGACCAGGATAACCTGAATGTAGTTGCGGAAGGTTGCCTTAAACCATCCTCAGAAACGCTTCTACATGGAGCAATATACCAGAAAAGATGTGAGATCAATGCTATTTTTCATGGACATTACCCTATATTCGAGGATAAATTTTCTTATCTTGGATACAAGATAACTGAAAATGAAGCTGAATACGGAAGTCCACAACTGGTTCAGGAGGCACTTGCTATCTTAGGTAACGAAAAATTCATATTGCTCCGTAATCATGGGTTTATCAGTCTGGGCACGAGTCCCGAAGAAGCGGGAAATATTGTTCTGGATATTTTAAGGTCTCTGGAATTGAAATTACAGTGAAAATTTATATTGTAGGATCAAGCTGTTCCGGTAAGACTACACTTTCCAGAAAAATAGCTGCGGTTTTACAAATACCTCATCTCGAACTGGATCAGATCTGGTGGTTACCGGGCTGGCAGGAATGTGACAGGCAGGAATTCCGTAAACAGGTCGAAGACAAGATCGCTGCAAATAAAGACTGGGTTATTGATGGCAATTACAGTCGAGTGCAAGACCTGATATTGCCCGAAGCTAATCTGATCATCTGGCTGAACCTGCCTTTCCTTGTGGTATTTTGGAGATCTATTTACAGGACAATCAGCCGGATCATCAGCCGTGAAATCATCTGCAACGGCAATCAAGAAGACTGGCGATCTTTCTTCTCTCGTGACAGTATGCCTGCCTGGGTAATTCGAACCTGGAAATTACGGCTTGATTCATGCTACCAACTGAAATCTGATGACAAAAGAGTCATTGAACTGAAAAACTCCAAAAATATTGAGCACTTCCTGAAAAATATCGAGAATATTGCCATTAAGCTTCAATAACAGTGCAATTTCGGGCGCTTTTAATATCTATTTAATCAATTGCAGCCAGTCCCCCAGGAGAAACTGCAACCTCCCAATTAACAGAGAAATACGAGCCATTGCCGTATAACCAAAAGCACCACCGAATGAGATCATTAGAAAATAGATACCTATTTTGGATAATACACCCAGTGTACCCTTATGTCTGGCTGAAAAGAAGAAATATATCACGCCAGTGATAGTACCCAGAATAAGGAGCGACTGTCCAAGTATTATGATCCAGTTTTCTCCAGTTAATGGGTTCATCATCGTAGCAGTCAATTGCTTAATTATATCACTCTTGGTATAAGTCAACATTCCCAGTCCTGCAGAAGACCCGATCATTAATGCCATTGGAAACCGGCTAAACCACTCCGTTTTGGGTATTATCCTCATCAGCATGAATATTCCCAGTAATCCGGGTACTATCAAGATATAATTAGCCCTGAAATCTGTTTTCAAGGGTATTATTAGATTCGGTAATACAATATTATATATCGTATAAACAAACCAGTAACCCGCTGAGAGTCCCACAAATATCTGCTCGGCAATTTTATACAGAGGATTATCTTTATATAAAAAGCTGAAAATGGCAAATGTCATCAATACTCCGATCCAGATACCCAGAGTTTCAAAAAATACTGTCATTTCACTTCCTCCTCTTGAGCTGTGATCTTTTTATTGTAAAAATAATTAATATTACCTATAATGATCAGGATTATAATGATCAGATGAGCAAAACTCTGAGCATCCATACCCTGAGTTGCCGTACCTGGTATTTTTATCAAAACTTCATATTCAGCAGCCCCCTTCATACCTCCCAGAAGTCCGGTTAATTGCTGCTGCTCATTTACATAAACAAGAATTGATGGGGCAGACACTGCAGTTACTCCACCGGATACCGGAGTTTTATACATATCATGTCCTACCTGAACCCATTCCTTAATTCCGGGAACTCCAGCAGAAAAGGACATCACATATTTGAAATCCTGTAGATTCCTCACACTTTTAAGTGCCGGAATATTCTCTATCAAAGTTCCATTTGTATCCTGTGTAAATACTTTACGGAAGTCTTTTCCCAATGCCTTTAAACAGATAGCTCCACCTGATTTATAGCCCACATTTACCCAGTCTTCACCATAAACCGGTTTTATACCTTCTTCTTCCAGCGTAGCAAATATCTGCTCACACATCTTCACGCCCATGGGCCACAATGCCATGCAGATCAGTTTCTGCTTTTTTTCTAACGCATGCTTGATCACTGCTGTTGCCTGCGGATGTATCTCTGGTTTGGTTGAAGGATCATAATCAAATGAGAACAAAACAACCGATCCTGCCGGAGTATTATCCACCAGATCATATACAATTTCCACATTCTCTGTTGTCTCAATAGGTAAGCCTACTTTTATTAATATCGGCAGGGCAACTCCAATAAAAACCAATAGAAATATTATTCGTCTGTCAAGAGGTTTACGTACTTTTGCCATTATTTACCTCCCAGCCACATTCTTTCTATGCCCAATAATATCCGCAGACTGGAGCCTATCACTCCCAGCCCCGAACCAATCATAATTGCCCGTTGACCCGCAGTATTGGGATATTTCATTATGAATTCCGCCAGGTTTGGCAAATGAAAAAACGAATCTCCTGGTAAAAATCCTGTCATCCAGCTTCCCAGACTTGTTCTGCCCAACATCACGATTATAGCTGCTATTAAAAGTAACTTGCTTTCCAGAGTTCTGCCGATAAATGCCCGGTAGGCAGCCGAAGCTATAAAAAATGCTAAAAGAGCAAACATTGTCGCTGCCAGATGCTGATAGATATTGTTGAATAAATAATCAAACGGTTTCACGCCAATTACATTCTGGATACTTTCTCCATGTCCGAATATGCCCACCTGCTTATCTGTTCCCCATAAAAATCCTAATATGATCATCACCAGGCAACTCGTGAGCGTGATTATAGAATATTGCCAGTTTGGCACTTTAAATTTTATCTTCAAAATATTCACTTTAAAAAGGCTGAGTAATCCCAGCAGCATGGCAAACCCGACAATGATCATTACCCAGGTTTCCAGGTTTGTACTTACTTTGGGAAAGGGTTGGGCAGGGATAAATTCTGAGATGATAATTATCAATCCCGTAATTAATGTTATTAATAATGGTATTTTTATTTTCATTGCCTCTCCTTTAGTGAATGGTCATAAAATCTTTTAAAAAATGAATATTTAACATCTCAAAGACTATACCGATTACCAGCACTATTACAAATATTGCCTTACCAAAATCCTGTCCTTTTAAACTACCAAGCTGCTGAGGATCGCGAGATAGATATGCACTTGCAGCAAACAGCTCTTCACCAATAAGCGTATAATCGCAGGCTGCTACAAAAAATGGTAATTGCGAAGGCATAGCCGTACCGGCTATCTGAATAGCTCCCGAAGAAAATCCTGTCTCTGCCAGAATTAACGATTCTGCATAAAAAGATCCCAGCAGGAAATTTGCTGCCGGTTTTTCCCGCACAATTATTCCATCAACTCCCGATACATAACCAAACTGATCATCCGTAAGATAAAACACACTATCTTCACGATATGCATCTGGCTTCCCGGCTTGAATATATGCAGTGCGAACAACTTCCTTCGCTGTACTTAATACCATAGACCGCGCGACCGGTACGATCATCCGCGTATCATATTCTGCTGCCCGTTCTGCCACTTTTCGCAAGATTGTCAGTCCCGCTATAGTCTGCATATCGTCAATATCATTGATGCCTGGCACAAACAGTATTGGCTGACCCATCTCTGTCGCTCTGCCCACAGCTTCATCTATTGACTCCAGTCCGGATATCTTCCTGATATATAATTCTTTACCCGATCTGGCAGAAATAATGAAGTAGATGACGGCAGAACACACAAGAAGTAGAAAAATCAATAACGTGATTTTATCAGTATTAAAATACTCCGGTCCAGGCGAAAAACTCTCCTGCACTACCAGAACATTTCCAGGATTAACGATCAATCTGTAATCATAATTCTCGCCTGATTTCAATCTCTTCTCGATAAATTGACCTGTTAAGGACTCTGTCTGCACTATCAGGCTATCTCCTCGCCAGAGTAATACCTCTTCAGCCGGTATCTCCCCGACATCCCAGGCAATTGTTGCCCCGGAACCATCGTCATTCGGGGCATCAACTATGATTAGTGACGGCGGACTGGATATTAGAGACGAAATAGTCATTAAAAGCAAATATAATAATATTTTTCTCATATTTTCTCCCACTGTACTTTGTTTATTCAACTAAAAAGCCGATAAATATTGTCAATCTAATAATAGAACTATCTAAATCTTTCAAAAAAAAAGGCAAGGGCGGATAAATATTCGCCCCTACTTTAATAATATTAACTTCTCAAATCTGTTATATTCATCCGCCTGCATCTGCAAAAAATATATTGCCGAGGGCAGACCATCTGCTTTCCAGGTTCGACTATAGCGACCGGCAGTCAATTCCTCATCCAGAATATCTGCAACTTTCTGTCCCTTGATATTATAGACGTTAAGGCATACGTGTTCCGTATTCTTCAGGCTGAATTCTATTTTAACCTCCGGATTGAAGGGATTAGGAAATATCCGGTTCAAACCCGTAACCATTGGTAATTCAGCATTATTTGCTGTATGATCAAAAGTTTTTGTTACTATCTCTGATTCACCACCATTATCATAAACTGCCTGTACTCCAGCCAGATGTTCACCTATCACATCCTCAAAAGGATATTCGCGTATCTCCACAAAGTTCTGCAAAACAGTATCCAGAAAGACGTTATATCCCAGCAGATCGCGTTCCCGAAAAGCTGCCTGACTATTAGTAATTGCAGTCTCGCAGTTTTCAAAATCCGCCTGAAATTCTATTGCCCGTGTACCGCTATTCAAGATTTGAACATCATCAAGCTTCAGTATAAATTGATCTGTGACATCATGATGCCTCCAGGCTATATTGATCGTACTCCCAGCCCAGGGCATCAGGCTGAATGTATGCTGTGCCCAGTTAGTATTGGACAGTGTCTCTTCGATCAGGATATCTTCAAAATTTTCCAGCCCCACCCCTTGTGTAGAAACCAGAACCGAATAATGTTCTGCAAAATGATACACATCCTGAGCTGCAATCCAGTAATGCAGTTCCGACAAACCTCCCACCTGTATAGTCGGAGATATCAGCCAGTTATCCGGCGTTAATGCTCCTCCTGAAGGGCTGTAGGATTGGCTGCCAATTGAACTTGTGCCCGAATGCGGATTCTGGACATAAATATACCAGCCGTATCCGTCTCCATCGTGATCTATATTCGTCCAGCCCTGGGGGGGAACAATTCCCTCAAAACCTTGTTCAAGTTCCTGACCGCTTCCTCCACTTCCGGGGGCAAACCAGGTGAATAAGGCATTGTTATCGGGTAATAAGTCCACGTGTAATAAAACCGGTTCATCATCCTGAATAGTGATCACCACTAAATCTTCGTCACTTGCTTCACCATCAGAAACCTGCAACGTAAATTCAAGTTCAGTAGGGTCAACTACCTGCGGAGCAGTAAAGAAAGGATTCTCCGCATAAGGATCATTCAGCATTATTCCTGCCGGAGCTAACCATAAATATTCCAGTTCTTCCGTTTCCACATCCCAGGACGCACTGCCATTTAAAGTGATAACCTCGCCGTCCCGCCCGTTCTGATCCATTCCCGCATCAGCATGCGGAATGTCATTTACCGGCGTGACAATTATATTTACTTCATCCGATGGGCGCTGAATACAATCGTCCACTGTAAATGTTAACGTTTCTGTCCCATACCAGTTAGCCTCCGCTGATATTAATACTTCCATTTCGTTTATTTCCACAAGAATATTCTCATTACCCGTTACTGTGATGAGTACCGGATCTCCATCCGGATCATACACATATTCACTAAAATCCAGCTCTAATTCGCCATCCTCCTCAAAGCTAAATTCTGTCGGCAGATCTATTTCCGGTTCATAATTCATATAATTTACCGTTACTGTTACAAAATCATTAGTGTCATACATCCCGTCCGATACCGTTAATACTATTATATATTCAGTATCTTCAGCAACTATCGGTGCTGTAAATCCTGTAACCATAGCGGTCTCATCTTCCAGGATAATATCAGGTGGTGCATCCCAGAGATAAGTGATCTCATCTCCATCTGGATCATAAGAACCACTTCCGTCAACTGTCCCGTTCCCTCCTGACATCACGCCGAAATCATCACCGGCATCTGCTACGGGAGGATGCTGTAATCCTATATTATTCACTATCACTTCTCCATCCTGAAAATTGGTTAAATTATAACCAGACATCAGACAGTATTCAAAACTCAGCTCTGAAACTCCAAAGCAGACTCCTGTAAAATCCAGTTCCAACAAAATACCGCTGCCATCTATGGGGAAAACACTCGCAAATTCAATTACCAGCTCTCCTGATACCTCTTCATTTATTTCTATTGCTCCTAAGGGAAGAATTGAATTAGCCAATGAAAAACCGCTGTAGTCTAAAACCAGAGGATTATAATTGAAACCCAGGATGAATGCGGCGGCTGACCATTCCTCAAAAATTTCCGTTGTCTGGATCTGAACTGTCAAAGGTTGTCCATCATCAATCTCATAATCATCACAAGAAAATATGGTATCTTCAGGATAAAATATATTTATCATCACTGTATCGGAATCCGTTGCACGTAAAATATTGTCGTTAACCGTGAAAATTAGTTCCTCGCTGCCATGCCAGCCGGCAGTATATTCAAAACTTACCACTGACCCATCAATTTCTACGATCAGTTCATCTTCGCCATATACTGAAATTTCCAGATCATCTCCATCTATATCTTCCATAAATAACTGGAAATCAACTGTAGCTTCTATTTCTGCTCTGAATGTCAATTGCTCCGGTAATTCCAGACTCGGAGTATCATTCACAGGGTTTATGATTACCATTACCTCGCTGCTGGTGGTTTCCCGCCTTTGATCATCCGAGACTATGACGGTGATATATTCAATTCCATTCCAATCTGTTTCTGCCTCCAGATACAATTGCGTTCCTGCTATCTCCGCAGTTATATGTTCGCTGCCTTCTACTGCAAAACTTAATAAATCTTCCTCAATATCACTCGCATACTGCTCAATATCAACACTAAAACTGCCATCTTCATTGAACTGAAAATGTTGGGGAAGATTCAATACAGGAGCATCATTCACTGCCGTAACTACCATAACAACATCATCAGTATCATTTTCACCACCCAGACCGATCACCTCAAAACTGATCACTTCGCTCCCGTTCCAGTTCGATGCCGGAATAAATACAACTGTGCTGCCTGTAATCCCCACACTGATATTTTCACCCCCGCCTGAGACTATTGCAGAATATAATCCGGTAATATATTCCGAAAAATTCACACTTAATTCCGTATCTTCGTCGGTAATAAATTCTACAGGTAATTCCAGATCTGGAGGTATTATTATACCTCCCAAATATATCCCTCCATCATCCATATAAAAAAACTGCGAAGCGTTTAAATTTAATACATATTCTCCAGTCCCGGACTCATTCGAAGATATCTCCGTTACTTCCAGATGCAGGATATCCCCTTCATTCCAATTCAAAAACTGACCACAATTTATTTTAACACAAGAAGTAAATGCCGGATAATAACAATCCGTTACATTCTCATCTAATATCTCTTCAGGATTAGATAGTAACCAGGCTAAAAATGTTATATCTCCCACTACGGGAATCTCGTTCTGCGAATTTCTTATCTCCACATAGACAGGATGTGGACCAGGTCCAAACATCTCTGCTGCGACTGACAGGATAAAAATTATTACAAATAACCTTTTCATAATTTCTCCTCGGTTCTCTAATTGAGTAACTTCATTCTTCTTATACTATACTCATATTTTCTCAATAATATTTGTCAATATATTTCCCGCATTTATCAGGCTACCCTCCTAAATTTTAAAAATTTCTCCTCACCGTAGGGGCAGACACATGGGTCTGCCCCTACCCTTTGTGGTAACATAACTATCTATGTAATATAACAATACCTATTTCTGGCTGATATATAAAAGGGGGATGCCAGATTTCCCGCATTTTTATTATTTATGCTGCTTTTTATGTTACTATATTTTCTGCCAAAAAGTAACCTGGGCAATCTGATATTGAAAAAGTCTGGCATTTGATCTGATAATGAACGGAATATCAATTGGGTTCTGACTTTCCAGGAAACGTCCCTGCAGAATATCTTTCAAAGCTTCAAATGAAAAATATGGTTCACCATTCTTACGAAAACCACCCAGGAAATTTTCCTTTGCCGTGTATTTTTCATCCCAGTTATATGTTGAAGAAATTATTAAAATTCCTTTTGGATTTAATCTCTGGTAAATTACCTTCAGAAAATTTTGGGGATCATAGAGTTTTTCCAGGATATTTTGAGCTAGAATAAAATCATAGTCCTTGAATTTTGTTGCCAGGTTAGAAGCATCAGCCTGCCAGAATTCTACTTTTTCTAAGGATTGTCCAAGTCCAAGATCACTCAAGTTCACTTCCCTGAACGTAACCAGATCACCCTCTTCGACAAGTTGATACTTGATCTTCTGCTGACTCTTCATTCTTTCCGCAACCTTGATTAAACGAGCTGTAAAATCAATTCCAATAACTTGATCAAATTCTTCTGCCAGCTCAAAACATGTTCTACCTGCACCACAACTAATGATCAAAGCTCGACTGCGGGTTATAATCAATGGGCGGCACAAAGCAGCAAGCCTTCCCGAAAAATTTCCCAGATTGAGATAATCAGCACCATAATCCAGTTCACAATAAGGAATTATCTCCAGATCATCTTCATAGAAATCAACAAATTCGGGCAAGGGCTGTCCGGAAACCACATACCTGAAGCCGGCATGCTGGAAAAAATGTCGCCGGAAAGCATAACGGCTGTCACGCGTGGCTTCATTTCCAGTTGATATCCAGGACCCGCCTTTGATCATATTATGCCTGCCATCAAAGGTAGGTGTTGAAAAATCATCATAGCTGGGATGTACTCTAAATCCCCGAAATCCACTTATCGGGGTCTCTGTCCACTGCCATACATTGCCAATAATATCATAAAATTCTTTGAATCTGAATTTATTGACTGGGCAGGGAGAGTTAAAATGTTCAAGGTTAATATTACCCGGAGCTTTTTTCCAATAAGGTTGATCTTCGGTTACATGATCATCATAGAGGATATACCATTGCTCTTCAGTAGGAAGCCGAACTGGCAATCCCATTATTTCAGCTTTCCAGTTACAGAAGGCTTTGGCTTCCAGATAGTTGGTCTCTGCAGGCCAGCTCCAGGGTAGAGGGATATCTTCTGTTACCACTCTCAGATACCAGTTCCCATTTTTCCTGAGCCAGAATTTGGGGTGCTCAGCCTGAACATAATTACGCCAACTCCAGCCCTCTTCAGTCCACCATTTCTGTTCATGGTAACCTCCAGCTTCAATGAATTGACGGAATTCATGGTTACTGACGAGAAATCTGGATGCATTAAAATCTTCTACGGTGTATTCATGCCTGCCATATTCGTTATCCCAGCCATAAAGCCCATTATTGAAAGGCTTTCCTAATTCTACTTTGCGACCCTTAACGAGTAGCAGTTCATTGATCTCTTCCGCGGGATAATCCTCATCACAGATTCTACCAATATTGTTACTTTTCAATCTTTCCAGAGGCAACTGCCTGATCAAAACGGATGAAGTTTCAATATGAATCCTCTGATGCTCTATTCCCATCATAATGATCCAGAAAGGACTCTCCCAGGTTATGGGAATTGTAAGTTCCATCTTCGTAACCAGATCATCAACCAATTCTCTGACTTTATTCCTATAAATCATAACTTCGGAAAGAGGGGGCCAATTGTAATGCTTATCATTGAGATCATCCCAGGACATCTCATCCACACCTACGGCGAACATGGATTCAAATTCGGGATTTATCCGCTTATTGATCAGCTTTGCCAGAATCAGCTTGTTGATATAGAAAACTGCGGTGTGACCAATATAAAAAATCAGGGGATGGCGTAATGGGTCTGCTCTTTGGTAAAAAGTCTCTTCTTCCTTTAAAGCCGTATATTGAAGCTCATCAAGATCATAAGTTTTGTGAAAGTAAGTGCGGATTTCAGATCGTTTCTCCGCTGAAATGCCTTCATTAAGAATAATTGTTTTTGTCACAAAATTATCCATATAGCCTACCTTGTAGAAATAATATCTGAGAAAATCAATATCAGCCCAGCAAAAAATAAAGCAGGTTGAAATTGAAATTCAACCTGCTTTAATTCAATTCCGTAAGTTACTAACCTCATTCAGGCAGTTTCTGTTCGGAATAACAAATTTGATGTAAACTTAGTCGGGAGTTTCCTTGGTTATCGAGTCCAGTTCTTTCTTAGAGAGTTGTCCTGGGTCTTCCAGACCAAGAATGGTACATGCACTCTGAGTCGTGAAATATGCCCACTGGATCAACTGCTCCTTGAATTTCTCCAAATTAATATTTGGACCATTGATAACACGGTAAGAAATCGTGATTGAGCAAATGTTATTCCAGATCAAATGACTAACCTGATGCAGGAGTTCTTCGTCCTTGCCCAGGGTCGAAAGGAATTTCATGAAGAATTTTTCAATTTCTCCAAATTTTTGATAAAGCACGATCAATGCAGGTTCATATTCGTGTGAAACCACACCGGGAACCATGAAAGCGAATTTGATGTTTTCATCATTGAAGGCATAAAGGAAAAGCTTATGAATCATCTTGTTAAGTGATTTCGGAGTAGCTTTGTCTTTCAGGTGCGGAGTCAGAAGTTCATTGAACTTGAAATGTTTCTCTGCCAGCAGACAAATTACTTCACTCCAAAGCGCCGCCTTGGATCCATAATAATAATTCACTGCATGGATTGAACACTTGGCATCATCCACAATATCCTTAATGCTGGTTTCATCAAAGCCTTTTTCACTGAAATGCTTTGTGGCAGATTTAAGAATCTGCGTCTTTCTGGGTGACTTTTTCTTACGGCGGTAGTGTATATCTACCATGGCTGTTTCGTAATCATATACTTTCTTCATGCTGCAAAGTTTATTTATTCTAAAATAAAGTCAAATAATATTTTATTAATCTGGAAAAATATTCACTGCTTTATTTATTATTTGTACAAAAATGTAACATAATTAAAATGCAAAACTAATTAAATTTAAAGTCAATACTGGTTTTTACTAACTGTTCTATAACTAAATATATTTATAGGTAATTTTCTTCTTTCCTGTCAGTTCTTTCAGGTAGCTGACAATAGCAGCAGCAGCTTCTTCTTCTACTTGAAGGGTTACATCTATCTCTGTCCCATATTCGATGTTCTCGATTTCTGCTCCAAATACTTTCAGATTATATTTTAATTTCTCTATGAAATCGTAGGTTGTGGTTATATTATAATGGGAATAAATTGTCAGTTTCTGCAAAGGTTTCAACATAATTGCTTCCTCCACAACCTGTCCATAAGCATCAATAAGACCCCTGACACCAAGTTTTACTCCACCAAAATATCTGGTAACAACTGCAACAATATTAGTCAAATGATATTTGTTGAGAGTATTCAGCATGGGTTTTCCAGCCGTCCCGGCAGGTTCCCCGGTATCGGAAGAATGGGCATTTTCTCCATTATTGCCAATAATATATGCCCAGCAATTGTGATTAGCTGTTTTATGGTCTTTGCTGATCTCCTTAATAAATTCCTTAGCGCCTGACATTGTGTCACAATAATGCAGATGGGCAATAAAAAGTGACCGTTTGATCTTGATTTCATGAATAATATCCTCATTTACAAAAAAGAAACAAGCCATCTCATTCATCATGTCCATCTGATTCTCCCACCGTAGATGCCGAATATTCCAATAATTCCCGTAATTGCTCGGAAGTCATATTCTTGACTATATCTTGTCCACCCTCGATCAGATTATTGAACATCTCCCGCTTTTGGTGTTGCAATTGCAGTATCTTTTCTTCAATGGTTCCTCGCGTGATCGTCTTATAGACCATCACCTTCCGCGTCTGCCCTATCCGGTGAGCTCGGTCAATAGCCTGATCTTCACCCATAGGGTTCCACCAGGGATCAGTGATGATCACCATGTCTGCGGCAGTAAGATTCAAACCATATCCTCCGGTTTTCAAACTGATCAGAAAGACCCTGACCTTAGTATTATTGTTAAAATTCTCTATTCGCTTCTGCCGGTCACGCGTTGAACCATCCATATATTCAAAGGTGATCTTATCACGGATCATCATTTTCTTTAATAGCTGCAACATCCCCACAAATTGAGAAAATACCAGGATTTTATGTCCCGAATCCACTGCTTCATTGATCAATTCCGAAAGAAGCTCTAACTTGCCGGAATATCTCAAATCATCTTTTATATCAGAATTAACCAGAAATGGATGATTACAGATCTGACGCATCTTTGTCAAAGCTGAAAGAATATGAAGGTAATTACCTGAAATATTGGCAATACCGGAAAGATAGTCCTGTTTAACCTTCTGCAATATTTGCAGATAGAGTTTTTCCTGCAATCCTGATAATTTGCAGTATGCGGTTTGTACTTGTTTATCAGGTAGTTCGATCAAAACCTGATCTTTTTTGCGTCTCAAAATAAATGGTGAGATCATCAGCCGAACTTTTTCCCGACCCAGATGGTTATTCTCGTCAGCATACATTTCCCGAAACCTCGCCAGCGAGGGTAAATACCCCGGCATCAGGAAATCAAAAAGCGACCAGATCTCCGAAGTATTATTTTCGACCGGCGTTCCTGTCAGGCATAGTTTATTCCGGGTCAGCAACTTCTTGATCGCTTTGGTCCGCAAGGCAGAAACATTCTTGATCTGCTGCGCTTCATCGAGTATAATGTAATCAAAACTTAATTCCTGAAATATATCTAAATCGCTTGGGATAATGGAATATGATGCCAGGATAATATTTACTTTCAAATTCTGTAATAGTTTACGGCGTTCATTCTGAGTGCCTTCATAGATCAGATAGCTCAGGAAGGGACAAAATTTTTGGATTTCTGCCTCCCAGTTAAACAGCAGCGTTTTAGGGCAGACAACCAGAGAAACAGAGTCACCCGGAAGGTCTGCCAGAACTGAAAGAGCCTGGAGTGTTTTTCCTAATCCCATATCATCAGCCAATATTCCTGAAAGTCCATAATGTTGCAGCATCTTCAACCAGTGAAATCCCGATTTCTGATATGACCGCATCACTGGCTGCAAGCTTCTGATTGGTTTTTCGGGTTTCTCCTGGTGTCTTTGCAGAATATCATTTACCATACTATTCAGGAAACTGTCTCCCTGAATTCGGATGCCTTCATTTACTGATTGAAGCTGATAAATATACGTGAGGTTATAAACTGACAATTTCCAGGATTCTGAATGCTCTTTCCGACTACGCTTGATCAGATTCTCCATCTCATTAAAAGCTTCTTTATTTTGGAAGTACAATAATCTGCCATCTGACATTTTTAAATATTTCTCTCTGGTTCGGAAGAATTTCCTTAATTCCTCATGGCTAAAAGTTATGTCCTTGTACTTATACTCTATTTCATATTCAAACCATTTGATGTCCTTGCTTTTATGTGTAATGATTACAGGTTGCAGACTTACTTTGTAGATGAATTCCTTTTTAAGTTCTTCAGTCAGGATCACTTCCCAACCGGGATCTGCATATTCAAAAACGGCTTTCTTTAATTCATCTCTTGCTTCCTGATTGTTGAAAACCAGCTCAGAATGACTTTCCAGACGGTTCTCATCCGCTGCTGGCAGTTTGTGAAAGAACTGGGTAATGTTATATTTTATCTGAGGTGGAATATAAAACCAGGTTTCAACACCATCTTGATCAAATCTGGTAAGTTGAACGGGAATATTGATTACGGACATCGGAATGGCAACGGTTTCGGAATATTTTAATTCGCCCCGGATAATGATACTCTCATTTTCTCGTCTTAGATTGAATGATATCAGCGGAAAATTATGATACACTTCCGGCAATTTGATTTCTTCATCAAAATCTATATAGCATTTGCTTAATCCTAATTGTCGAGCTACTACGGATGAAAAATACACCAGGTCTTCTTTCTGCAGCTTATACCCCTCTGAAAAAATCACCTTTGCCACTTCTTCTTTAAAAGGTAGCTGCATACCCGCTACTTTATTCCGCTGGAAAAACCAGGTTGTTGTTCCTACAAATACTGCCGATAATGGCGTCCCTGTGGAAACACGACAAATATAACTTCCTTCCAGATCAGGTATCACATTAAAGTTCAGTCGGAAATTCTCATCAGAAAACTCAAGATGCTCACCAGTTTCACGGATAAAAATCTTATTATGCAAATTTTGCATCAGATTAAAGAAATACCGGAAACTGTCCTTGTATATTGTAAAAAACATCCCTTTTCTCGAAAATGAACACTTATGCTTGAATAACTTCACCAGAATATCTAATTCTGCCTGGGACAAAGCCAGCTTCTGCCGCACTGCTGAGCTCAGATGCTTGCGGTCTTCTTCCTTGATTTCGCCACCGTATGCCAAAATCGCTATCAATCTGATCTTCATCGGTTCGTAAGAATTAAAATAAAAACGTATCTTATCTGTCTGATTATTATAGATGTCCGATATTTCTATCTTTGCATTCAGCACTATCTGCTGCCAGTATTCGTCATATTCCAGCAATTCACTGTCATAAGTCTGCACAGCATTGATCATCAGCTCTTCTGCCGTCATATTATAATACGCATAATCAATGATGGAAAGAAAATGACGACATACCGGCTGACCACACGTCAGGCATTTCCAGTTTATGATGCGCTTATTCTTCAGGTCATAAGTGATTTTCAGGTCTAATGGGAAAAACCTCGCTTTATCTCCTGAAGTCCGAAATTCCATGATCACATTACCTTGCTCATCAAGATATTTTTTTAAGGATATATCAGATTTTGTTAATTTATATACCGAACTCTGATAATACCAGGAATTTGAGTGCTCATGATACTCCCAGCCAAAAAGTCGAGCCATTTTTTCTCCTGTTTATTATTCCAGATCTACTAACCTTTTTCCCGCTCAGTAGAAATTTTAAATAGTTTAGTAATATTACTACTTGTCTGACGTCAAGTTATATTTTACCTAATCTGAGCAATTCTGTTTTGCTTAAGATTGCTCAGGTTAGGTTTTAGTTATTCAAACTTTCCAGACGGTCCCCGTTGCAGTTACAAGCCTCCCCATAAGCGCATTTTTATTACCTTTTCATCTTGAAAATAAAACAATTTGATCAGTTTTACCGCTATTCCTCAATCTCCACTGGTTCTTCTACTGCTTCAGGTTCAACTTTCGGCTCGTCTTCCTTCTTCTGAATTACTTCTATATTTACATGATCCTGGCGGAAAATCGGATAATATCTGGTAATATATTCCAGAGATATTTCTGCAATATCAGGATGATTTGTTATAGTTTCAGAACTGAAGGAAAGGCTGATCGTCATTCTATTGAAGATAATATTGATACTCATAGATGGTGATTCTCCGATCACATTCTTCAAGTAAACCGGTAATTCTTTACTGATATTTATTATGCCGGTAATATAACGCCAGGCTTTGTAGCTTATATACGCAAGTGCTCCCAGACCCAGCAGATTTAAACATTTCTTCCCTAACGACATATTGCCCCCTTGTTATTTTTTCTTTTACTACTCCAAAATCATAATTCAGTTTTATCAGTCAATATTTAAATAAAGCGCATCCCTCAGGATGCGCCCTATATATCTTTATTAATCCCAACTAACTAGCGGATCAATAAAATTTTATCTCCCTGCTGACTCCCATCAATCTGCAACTGGTACAAATATACTCCTGCCGGTAATAAGGTGCCTTTATCATTGCTGCCGTTCCAGGCTATCTGATAAGTTCCTGCTGCATGATCTCCTTTAGCCAGTTCTGTTATCTTCTGTCCCCTGATATTATAAACAGAAAGATTTAATGCTGATGACTTTTGGAGAGTAAAGCTGAATGTCACGTTGTTTCTTTCATTACCGCAGATAAAGGGATTGGGATATGCTTTCAGGTCTGTGACTGGTACTATGTTCCCATCATTTGCCTGACCAAAATTTATATCAGCCGGAAAACGCGGATGTAAGCCAAATTGTGAAAACGAATTATCTATAAGTCCCGTAATTGAGATAATCTCCATCCCGTCTTCGAGCACAATGGGAGGCTCAACTTCATCCAGATGAAAAAAGCCGTCATCTATCTGACAAACTCCACTGCCATCATCTACATACCATTCATTATTTTCATCAGGCAAGGCTGTAACTGTCACATCATTGATTATTGCCAGCACGCCTTCATAAGCTTCACTAACTGCCAATTCTCCAGTTGTTAGCGCTACTGGTTCAGGCAATGTATTACCACTGCTGTTTATCGTCAATTCGGTTATATTTCCGATCTCGGTGAATCCAAAATATTCACTTACTATACCCGATAACATCACATTATCCCCTATAGCCACTTCATAATCATATTGATAGATATAAATGCCGTTCCAGGCTCCGCCTTCCGCACTGGACATAAAAAAGAAGTTATTCGCTCCGAATAATGCTCCGGTCACTATTCCCGATACTGTTACTGCCTGACCGGCATAAGGCGAATCGCCTGACACGTCTTCGGTATATTGGATATCATATATCGTTACTTCTTCCTGGGCAGTTAGAACAAAATTAATTCCTGAAGTTGTTTCATCTTCCTCTACAATTATTCCCGTAATTGTCTGCGGAGTGTATCCTGCCAGTGATGCGGTTACATTGTATGTCCCAGGTGGCAGCTCAATATCATATTCACCACTGTCATCTGGATGCGTTGTATAGCCGGCTGTCGAGACAACCACGTCTTCTATATTGCCACTTCCGCCTTCAAGATCAACCTGTCCTTCGATATATCCCGGTTCACCAGCAACTCCAATATCATTGATGAAGCGGGGATTTAATCCATATTCATCATAAGAATAATCTACTATTCCTATTATAAATTCATAATTCGCTCCCACAACAGGTTCATACCCATACATGGCATCATCTGTCTGGCACTCGCCGCTGCCATCATCCACAAATGCTTCGCCATAAGTATTTGGAGCTACTGTAACCGTTACATTGTTCACCTGTACCAGCACGCTTTCATAAGCTTCAGTGCCAGCCAGATCTCCCGTTGTCACCACCAGAGGATCAGGCACCGGATTACCGGAAGATAACACTGACACATCTGTTAAACTCGATAACTCCGTAAATCCAAAATATTCCTGTACAAGTGCCGTGACTTCTACTTCATCACCAAGTTCCACAAAAAAATCATAATTAAAGACAAATATTCCCCGCCATTCTCCACCTTCAGGGTCTGAAATAAAAAACCGATTGGCATTCCCTGATACATACCAGTCTGTGGCAGTCACTATTCCTGTCACTGTAACAATTTGTCCATCCAGCGGTGATGCTCCGCCTGGATCTGTTGTATATTGGATTTCGTAAACCGTTTCACTCCAGATTGTGCTGACCATTATCATCAAAACCACAAATATTAGTATTTTGTGCATTATTAGCCTCCTGACTTTATTTTTAATTACTTATCAAGCTTTGCTATTTAAAAATTTAGAATTACCTGGTGTCAAGAAAAAGATATTTTTAAAGTTTCAGAACCTGTTTTTTGCCAGGTCTGCCATAAAATACCCAGATTTCTTTTTTCTCATAATAGCCTGATACAGGTTGAAAAAATATCGCCTGTCTCATCTCGGCTGGTTTTAATAAAATCTCCTCCTTTTTCCGTTCCAGCAATCTCTTATAACCATTTTCTCTCGCTTCATCAAGTAAGGTGTGCCTGAGAAACTCCGGGTAATAATGACTTCTTGCCAACTTACACCAATCCAGTCTCAGATGATCCAGCAGCTCTTCTTTCTCTATTATTCCATTCTCGGTCACATACTGCCAAAATGCCTGGGCACATTTTTCCCAATCCCGCATCCGCAGATCAAGTCCCTGTTTATCATAATATTCTGCCAAACCCTTAAAAATTGACCACATACTTATCCCGCTTTCCAGCAATATTCCCACACTTATCATAAATTTTTGCGAATTATAATATATCTCGAATATCGCCTCTATCCTCCGCACCAGACCCAACTCCTGCCAATTCATCTCATGCGTCTGCAATACCTGGTAAGGCGGTTTTGACTCATAAATTATGCCATATTTATCTACCATTCCCTCCATTTCAGTTCCAGCGAGTATCTTCAGAAATCCCAGTTGCAAATGATCACTCCGCAATTTGATCACTTTATCAAATCCTGAAGCCAGCGATGCCAGGTTTTCTCCCGGCAATCCTGCTATCAGATCAAGATGCAGATAGATATTTCCCATCTGCCTGATCTTTCCGATATTTTCTTCTATTTTTCCCCAGTCCATCTGCCGGTGGATTATTTGTCCAACTTCTTCATTTAAAGTCTGTATCCCAATCTCAAAGCGGAATCTGTCCGGTGGCACTTTCTCCAGCACTACAAAATCCTCTTCTCCCAGTAATTGCGGATGTATCTCAAAATGAAATCCCGTCTCTGATCCCGGATATTTCGCATAAAGCTCCACAAGATGACTCCAGATCGCTCGTGATCGCTCCGGGTTCGCATTGAATGTCCGGTCCACCAGTTTGATATGACGATAACCAGACTGGATAAAATATTCCAGTTCACTAAATACTTTCTCCAGGCTTCTATATTGCAGACGCTGATCTGATCTTGATGACAGACAATATGCACAGCGGAATGGACATCCTCGCGAGGTTTCATAATAAAAATATCTGCTGTCTTTCCCTTCAAAACTGAATTCCTTATATGGAAATGGCAATTCATCAATACTTGTTTCCCGCCCTGCTATAATACCTTTCAGCTTACCAGCTTCATCATTCAATATTTCCCGGATTACCCCCTCACTATTACCACTTACAATGTAATCAGCCTCCCACTTACCAGTCTGATAACTTACTTCCGGTCCCCCCAGTATAATAATTGTGTCTTCTGATAATTTCTTCACTTCTTCAAGTATTGCCCTAACCGGCTCCGCATTCCAGATATAGATGCTAAAAGCAAGATAATCCGCTTTACGGCTTAATAATGCCTCGATTATGTCCAGCTTGCTCTGATTGATATTGAATTCGCAGACTTCCACTTCAACCCTGCTGCCCTTTAAGACTGACTGTAAATAGTATAATGCCAGACACGTATGCGTATAACGCGCATTCAACGTAGTTAAGACTAACTTTTTCATTTACTGAATATTTTCCCTCTTCGACTTTTTTAATATATTCAATTTCTCCTCATTCCTGTCAATCCAAAAACAGGTTCTACCTGTAAGCCACATCTTCTCACTCACAATTTTCTTGCCTGAAATCCTGGCTTTACTGAATTAGACACAGGGGTATTTATGATTGAAAACAGTGCTGAATTAGAAGAGAAATATTTTCTCCTCGATTTTGATCATACCTTTCTGGCATCCAGTCTCAGAGAGGAAGCTCTTCTTTTTGGAGTAACCAGCCAGTCTCAACTGCTTGATCCTGTTGTTGAATATTTTCGCCTTTTTAAACCCGATTTTCTGGTATCATATCCCATTGACAATCTTTCCGGCGGTGAAAATGCCATTCTTGCCGTCATCTTCTATTCCGCTATTGCCGTTTACAAAAAAAAAACTACCCATTTTCTGCTTCACAATATTATGGAATCGCTCTCAGACTCTAATCGCGTGAATATAAAAAATATCTTAGCAGAGTTCCGTCACCAGGGAATATGCTATTCTGTGTTGGAAAATAACGCACAGGTTGCCATAGATGAATAACTATCTTGATATCAATCCCGGTATTCTCAAACTAAAAAACAGACACTTTGTCTTTAAGCTCTCATCTCACCTCGAAATTCCCGTTCTCTCCGGCAGAATTCTTCTCCTCATCACTGGTGACAATGGTTCTGGCAAAACCACTTTTCTCGAACAGATCATTATTCCTCAATTGAGAAAGCAAAAAAGTCTTTTCCTTTTCAAAGGACAGGATACCTATATCCAGCAGATCATAGATCGCTGTATTAAAGCAATTTTTAATATCTCCCTTTCGAAAAAAAAACTCCTCCCTCAGATATTATTCAATTCACCTGCCCAGAATATTCCCCAAATTAAGGAAGTTCCCTCCTGCGATATAATTCTCATGGATGAAACTGATAAACTCCTTTCTTCTTTTCAAATCAGCGAATTTCTCCAAAATCCCGATCTTAAATTGATTATTCTTATCTCTCACAACCTCGATAAACTTGATCTCGAACAGAACAGTTCTCTCTTTGAGCAGGTTTTTGAACTAAATATAACCGGTCAGGATGCCGTCAGAACTGCAAAGCTGGTAAAATGCTAAAGCTCCTTAAACTCTTCTGCCTGATCGTTATCATTATCACTTTTTTTGCTCTCACCGGTTTCGTTTTTTATGATCAACTTCAACTGCATCTCGCTATTCTGGTCATTGTTTTAGTTCTTCATTCCTGGCGTTTTTCACTCCGTAATTCCTGGCAGATGATACTGATACTGCTGCCTTTCACTGTCACAATTTTCCTGTTTGGAGCTTTCTTCCAGATTATCCGGCTCATGGGTAGATCGGATTGGCTGTATGACAGCCTCATCAAAGTGATTTATTTCCCTGCTTCTTTTCTATTCACCAAATTGATCATCTCACTATTCACCTATCAGGACGTCCTTGATCTGCCACTGAAAAATGATCTGAAAACTGATATTATCTTCCTGCAGGTCTTTATTAAAAAGGCTTTTAACATCATGCCACGCCTTGATTTCCATATCAGAATGCACCCCCTGATGCAAACCAAAAAAGGATTATCTAAAAATTTCTTTATTCTTTGTACTTTTCCGCTTTCGCTTTATATTTTTTTAATTGACGAAGGAAATATAGTTCGCCAAATTTATATTAACAGACTTAAACATCTGGAGGAATTATGAAAAAAGAAACTGTTTTTCAGGCTATCATGCTGGTTGTTCTTATTATGGCAACCACTCTACTGGTCAAAATCCCGTTGCCTACCCGCGGATATTTCAATTTCGGCGATGTTGCCGTGGTTTTTGCCGGACTCACTCTCGGTGCTCCCATAATACGAAAAGGCATACGCATAGATAATGATAATGGCATCTGGCTTGCTTTCCTCGCTGGTGGGATTGGCTCTGCCCTTGCTGATATTATTGGCGGTTTCGCTCTTTTTGCGCCTATCACCTTTGTTGCCAAAGCTCTCGAATGTGCCTGGGCTAGCGTCGCCAGCACCACCCGTGGTCTCTCTCATTTACTCGCTCTACTCATCGGAGGCTCATTCATGGTTATCACTTATTATGCCTTTGAAGCTCTCATGCCCAGCATCGGTTTACAGGGTGCTTTCAGCGAAATAATCCCCAACCTTATCCAGGCTGCCGGTGGTTTCCTCGGTGGTAAAATCATCTTCATCGCCAGCCACCAACTGCTCACCGCCAAAAAATGAAGATATTAAGTACCAAAACCTATGATCTTATAGGTTCTGTCACTGCACTCCGCAACCTCATCGCAGGAAAGTTACGTATTTCCCCACATACCGCATATACGGCGTCATCATCCGGCTCAACCTCTTATATTCCAGCTCCTCCATCCCCAGATTTCCTCCAGATGCCCACTCAAATACTCAAAATAAGCCCCCCTCTTCCACCACCACAAACCGCCTCCGACAGTATTCTTCACTGCGCTTACTGCGTTCACCATGTTCACTCCGTTCACAAAAAACCACCACCTCATATTCCCCCACCCCCGCAAAATTCAACCTCACCATCGCCCGCCTGCACAATCTCTGCTCCCAGCTAAATCCCACCTCCCCGCTCAATTCCAGCCTGTAATTCCCCGCCTCGCGGATAAAAAACACCGTCTGCCCCTGCAATTGATAACTCCCCGGCGTCCATGCATTTCAAAAAAATTCAACAGCCCATCACCTTCTAAAACTATTCTTTTCTTCTTCATTGTAACTCCCTTAGCTATTATTGAAGTTAACAATGAGAACAAAACTCCCCAACTGGATTTCTACTATGAAAAATATGAGTATTCCGTTTTGATAGAGCATAGAGTACGCCAATATAGAGCCACCTCTCCG